>NZ_JASCPP010000149.1:0-11959 GCF_029959745.1 Pseudomonas sp. PS01298
GGGCTTGCTCGCGAAGGCGTTGTATCAGTCACATAGCTGTCGACTGACACTGCGCTTTCGCGAGCAAGCCCGCTCCCACATTTGGTTTTGCGGTGTTAGTTAGATCAACGGCTCATCAGATTTTTTGTTCTTCCAGCCATCGTTGCCCGGCAGCAGCAGGTTCAAGCCAATCGCTACCACCGCACATAGGGCAATGCCCTTGAGGCCGAAATCATCCGGGCCGGTGCCGGTGCCGACCAGCACCCCGCCAATCCCGAACACCAGGGTCACCGACACAATCACCAGATTGCGCGCCTCACCCAGGTCGATCTTGTGGCGGATCAAGGTGTTCATCCCCACCGCGGCGATCGAGCCGAACAGCAGGCACAGGATCCCGCCCATCACCGGCACCGGGATGCTTTGCAGCAGTGCGCCGAACTTGCCGATAAACGCCAGGCTGATGGCAAAGACCGCCGCCCAGGTCATGATTTTCGGGTTGTAGTTCTTGGTCAGCATCACCGCGCCGGTCACTTCGGCGTACGTGGTGTTCGGCGGGCCGCCGAACAGGCCGGCGGCCGTGGTGGCAATCCCGTCACCCAACAGGGTGCGGTGCAGGCCGGGCTTCTTCAGGTAGTCGCGACCGGTCACGCTGCCCACTGCAATCACACCGCCGATATGTTCGATCGCCGGGGCCAGGGCCACCGGTACGATGAACAGGATCGCCTGCCAGTTGAACTCCGGCGCGGTGAAGTGGGGCAGGGCAAACCAAGGGGCGGCAGCGATTTTTGCCGTGTCGACCACGCCAAAGTAGAACGACATGGCAAACCCCACCAGCACGCCGGAGATGATCGGCACCAGGCGGAAAATGCCCTTGCCGAACACCGCCACGATCAAGGTGGTGAGCAGCGCCGGCATCGAGATCATCATCGCCGTCTGGTAATGGATCAGCTCGGCGCCGTCACCGGCCTTGCCCATCGCCATGTTGGCGGCGATCGGCGCCATGGCCAGGCCGATGGAGATGATCACCGGCCCGATCACCACGGGCGGCAGCAGCCGGTCGATGAAACCGGTGCCCTTGATCTTCACGGCGAGGCCGAGGAAGGTATAAACGAAACCGGCCGCCATCACCCCGCCCATGGTCGCCGCAAGGCCGAACTGGCCCTTGGCGAGAATGATCGGCGTGATAAACGCAAAGCTCGATGCCAGGAATACCGGCACCTGGCGCCCTGTGACCACCTGGAACAGCAACGTGCCCAGGCCTGCGGTAAACAGTGCGACGTTTGGATCAAGACCTGTGATCAGCGGCATCAACACCAGCGCGCCAAATGCTACGAAGAGCATCTGTGCGCCGGACAGGATCTGGCGCCAAAGCGGGTCGTTGAATTCATCCTGCATGCTCACGCGTCCTTCTGCTTGGTGCCGAAGATCTTGTCACCGGCATCGCCCAGGCCTGGGATGATGTAGCCGTGCTCGTTCAGGCGCTCATCGATGGAGGCGGTGTAGATCTGCACGTCCGGGTGCGCTTTCTCGACGGCAGCGATGCCTTCGGGAGCGGCCACCAGCACCATAGCGCGGATGTCCTTGCAACCGGCCTTTTTCAGCAAGTCGATGGTGGCAACCATGGAGCTGCCGGTGGCGAGCATCGGGTCGATGATCATGGCCAGGCGTTCGTTGATTTCCGGAACGAGTTTTTCCAGGTACGTGTGGGCCTGCAAGGTTTCTTCGTTGCGGGCCACGCCGACGGCGCTGACCTTGGCGCCCGGGATCAGGCTGAGCACGCCTTCGAGCATGCCGATACCGGCGCGCAGGATCGGCACCACGGTAATTTTCTTACCGGCGATTTTCTCCACCTGGACGGGACCGGCCCAACCGGGGATCTCGTAGCTTTCCAGGGGCAAATCCTTGGTGGCTTCGTAAGTGAGCAGCGCTCCGACTTCCTGAGCAAGCTCACGGAAATTCTTCGTGCTAATGTCGGCACGGCGCATAAGGCCGAGTTTGTGTCGGATCAGCGGGTGGCGGATCTCGCGAGTGGGCATGGGAAAGGCTCCGGCGGCGGGCAAAAAAACCGGCCTAGATTAATCTATCCGAGGGTGTTGTCCTATAGACATCAAGTACGTTAGTCCATAAAGGCTTGAACGTTGCGCCTCACATGCGTACCTTTGCCCGCTTTTCTTGCCACAGCACCCCCTTGGAGAGCGCCATGTCCGCTGATCTCGAGCATATCCGTCAAATCATGCGCGAGGCTGACTGCCTGTACACCGAAGCGCAAGTCGAAGAAGCGATCGCCAAGGTCGGCGCACACATCACTCGCGAGATGGCCGACACCAACCCGGTGGTCTTCTGCGTGATGAACGGCGGGCTGATCTTCGCCGGCAAACTGCTCACTCACCTGCAGTTCCCGCTGGAAGCGTCCTACCTGCACGCCACGCGCTATCGCAACGAAACCAGCGGCGGTGACCTGTTCTGGAAAGCCAAGCCGGAAGTCTCGTTCATCGACCGTGACGTGCTGATCATCGACGACATCCTCGACGAAGGTCACACCCTGGGCGCGATCATCGACTTCTGCAAACACGCCGGCGCACGCAAGGTGCACACTGCCGTGCTGATCGACAAAGACCATGACCGCAAGGCCCGCCCGGACCTGAAAGCCGATTACGTCGGCCTGCCGTGCATCGACCGTTACATCTTCGGTTACGGCATGGACTACAAAGGCTACTGGCGCAATGCCAACGGAATTTTCGCCGTCAAGGGGATGTGATTGATGACCCGCTTTCTGGATCAGACGCTGTTCGCCGAATTGACCGAGAAAGCGGCCGCCAGCCCGCGTGGCCGGCACCATCACAACTTCCATCAGATGGATGAGCCCTGCCATCGCCTGGCCGTGGGCCTGCAGCCCGACACCTATGTGCCGCCGCATCGGCACCTGAGCGCCGACAAGGCGGAAACCCTGCTGGTGCTCCAGGGCAGCCTGGGCCTGCTGGTGTTCAGCGACACCGGTGAAGTTATTGCCAAGCGTGTGATGCAGGCGGGCAGCGCGTGTGCCGGTGTCGACCTGCCGCCAGGGGTGTTCCACGGCTTGGTGGTGCTGGCACCGGATACAGTGATGTTCGAGTGCAAAGCCGGGCCTTATCGGCCGGTAGGCGAGGGCGAATCAGCCAGTTGGGCGCCCCGCGAGGGCGATGCCGGCGTGGTCGAGTATCAGCGCTGGATGCTTGCCCAGTTCGATTGAGCTACAGTGCTGGGTCATCTCCCATGGAGCGGCCCATGAGCCTGTTGATACGCACCTGCGCCGCCCTGGCGCTGACCCTCAGTTTGCCCCTGGCCGCCGCGCCTGCGCCGATGCACAGTCAGTTCCTGCCGTCGGACGACCTTACCCTGCGCGCCGAGACGCCCGACCAGCAGCAGTTGCTGCAAGTCACTGAATACGCGGTGGTGGTCGGCAACCAGCGTCAATCCAACCAGCAACCGATCCCGGTGACTTCGCCGCTGATGATCCGCCTCAAAGGCAAGCCCCTGAACAAGGGCGCGACCATCGCCCAGGTGGTGCTCAACTTCGACGCCGAAAGCAAAAGCCTGAAAAAGCCTGCATACGACGACAAGAGCAAAACCTTGACGTTGTCCTATCCGGTGGCCCAGTACCGCGTGATCGTCGACCTGCTGCGCAATGACACTGTGTATGTGCAATTCCTCAGTTATGCCAATGGGCATATCTGGGCGGATTTGCACACCGGTGTCGTTCGTTCCAAGCAGTGACAGCGCTGCAGAACACAGGTGGGAGCTGGCTTGCCTGCGATGGTATCGCCTCGGTTGTACTGACAGTCCGAGTTGGCTGCATCGCAGGCAAGCCAGCTCCCACATTGAACGTGTGTTGCTTCCGCAGCGTTCGCCCCGCAGGTAAACTGCGTTTCCCGTGTAAATGTCTGCAGGCTGGAGTCGGTAATGCGTAAAGATAAGAAACAGGTGATTGGTGACGAGATCGGCGACGATCAGATCAAGTTGTTCCTGGACTTCGAGCCGGTCGACGCGACTTCACCGTCCCTGCACAAACTGATCAAGGCTTACCGTGGCCTGCGTATCGACGATTTCGAACGGTTCCTGGGCTTTTTCAAGGAAGCCGGCCTGGACCTGGACGGCAAGGACGAGCATGGCCAGACCTTTGTCGACCTGATCAAGGACCAGCGCAACGCCGCCGAGTACATCGAGCTGATCGATAACGCGCGCAGCTGATTATCCCGGCCATAAAAAACGCCCCGTTCTCAGGCCGAGAGCGGGGCGTTTTTTATTGCAGCACGGCCTTAAGCGTAGCTTTCGGCTTCGTTGCTTTGCTCAACCAGTTCCAGGCTGATGTTGTTCTGCGCGTTGATCTTGCGATACAGCTCGGCATCGGTCTCCAGGACCTTTTCGCGAGCCGGGAAGATCTCGTGCAGCTTGGTTGCCCACTCGCCTGCAGCTTTTTGTGGGAAGCAGCGCTCGATCAGTTCCAGCATGATCGACACGGTCACCGAAGCGCCAGGGGAGGCGCCCAGCAGTGCCGCCAGTGAACCGTCCTTGGCCGCGACCAGCTCGGTGCCAAATTGCAGCACGCCGCCTTTTTTCGGGTCTTTCTTGATGATCTGCACCCGTTGGCCGGCCACTTCCAGGCGCCAGTCCTCGGCTTTCGCTTCAGGGTAGAAGCGGCGCAGGGATTCCAGGCGCTGCTCCATGGACTGGCGCACTTCGCTGACCAGGTACTTGGTCAGGTCCATGTTGTCGCGGGCCACGGCGAGCATCGGGCCGATGTTGCCGGCACGGATCGACAGAGGCAGGTCGAGGAACGAGCCGTGCTTGAGGAACTTGGTGGTGAACCCGGCGTATGGCCCGAACAGCAGGGACTTCTTGCCATCGACCACGCGGGTGTCCAGGTGCGGCACGGACATCGGCGGCGAACCCACGGCGGCCTGGCTGTAGACCTTGGCCTGGTGGTGCTTGACCACTTCCGGGTTGTCGCAACGCAGCCACTGGCCACTGACCGGGAAACCGCCAAAACCTTTGCTTTCTTCGATGCCCGAGGCTTGCAGCAACGGCAGGGCCGCACCACCGGCGCCGAGGAACACGAACTTGGCGTCCACCTCGCGGCTGTTGCCGCTGTTGACGTCCTTGATGCTCACGGTCCAGCCGGCGCCGTTGCGCTTGAGGCCGGTCACGCGCTTGCTGTACTTGACCTGGGCATCCGGCGAACTGGTCAGGTGGCTGAGCAGTTGGTTGGTCAGGGCGCCGAAGTTGACGTCGGTGCCGTTCATCACGCGGGTGGCAGCGATTTTTTCGTCGAGCGGGCGGCCCGGCATCATCAACGGCATCCACTCGGCCATCTCATTGCGGTCTTCGGTGTAGTGCATGTCCGAGAACGCGTGGTGCTGGCTGAGGGATTCAAAGCGTTTCTTGAGGAACGACACGCCTTTTTCGCCCTGCACGAAGCTCAGGTGCGGGACTGGGCTGATAAAGGACTTGGACGAGCCAAAGGTGCCCTTTTTGGTCAGGTACGCCCAGAACTGCTTCGAGACCTCGAACTGGGTGTTGATGTGCACGGCTTTCTTGATGTCGATGGAGCCATCGGCGGCCTGCGGCGTGTAGTTCAGCTCACACAGGCCGGCGTGGCCGGTACCGGCGTTGTTCCACGGGTTGGAACTCTCCGCGGCACCCGAATCCATCAGCTCAACGACTTCCAGCTTGAGGCCGGGGTCGAGCTCTTTGAGCAATACGGCCAGGGTGGCACTCATGATGCCGGCCCCTACCAGTACTACGTCGACTGCTTCGTTATGCGCCATTTAACGCGTCTCCAAAATCTGCAGCACCAAATTGACGGCATGGCTGCCAGGAGTGACGGGGCGGTTCACGTGTTGCCCCAGGTTACCCATGGCCAGGATCGCCATGTCCGATTCGCAATTCTTTGCAATTTCAGCGCACGCTTCCTGCCGGCTAATCTGCCTATGAACGCATTCATGGGCGCCTGTGGCAATTCGACTTATGGTCAAAGCGTGCGATTCGTGCAACCAATCCGTAGCGGACAGGCTCAAGCTCCGGTTGTTGAGGAGTACTCGGTCCTGTGTGGTTGGGCTGTTCCAGACGCTGATGGTGCTTGTACAAACGCCAAACTATTCATTTGCTCGCCACACTCTTGTGAAGTTGTGAAAACCCGTTTTTTTCACGCTCTTTTGAAGACGTGAACCTCAAAAAAGGGCTGCCCCAGCCTGGCACCTGGCCCGCACAACCTTTGCCGAGACGCGGCAAGACGGGCAAACAACTCAAGTGGCCGAGCGCAATGGCAGCTCTGGCAGATTCGGTAAAGAGGGGTGGTTTGCAAAGAAAACAGCAAGCGCGCCAGCTTCACTCGATCTGTGTGGGCGGCTCTCTGTGGGCGATTCTTGAGGTTAATGCCGAGGCATTAACGATGCTGCGAGGCCCGATCAGGAGACGTCCTTATAATCGGGGGGAGATTGTAGCGAAGAACGCCAAGGAAATGGGCGTGTTTTATGACTTTTATTAGGACTTCGGTCAGGCGGCCAACGGCTGGTGGCGGGGCGACCGCGCAGGGCGCGGGCTGACGCGTGCGCTGGCCGGCAATGGGTGGTGCATCCAGCTCAGGCGAATCTCTTCGATTTCTACCCAGCCTTCGCCGACCGGAGGCTGGTGGCACTCTTTAAAGGCCTGGCAGCGACCTTGCACATCGAGCAGGGCGAACTGGCGAAGGGCGGGCTTGCGGGTAAACAGAGACCAGAGAAAATGCATGGCGATCAACCTCCTGAGATTGGGGCCAAGCATGCCCGCATGGGATGACGAGCCCGTGTAACGGCTGTGACATCTGGGTTACAACGAACCGCGATCTCGGCTACAGGTCACAGGTTGTAACTGGCGCTAGTTCCGCGCAGTGGCGCCCCGCTATACTGCCGGCCTGTCGGTACCTGATTTCTGGAGAGAAGAGCATGTTGCAACGCCTGTTGTTCGGTTTGATCACTGTGACCAGCTTGACCCTGGTTGGCTGCGCCAACAGCCCGCAACAACTGAGCCCTGAGCCGAAAATCACCACGCAACTGGCTCCGGTGGGCCATGGCCAGCCGGTGTCGGTGCGGGTCGTGGATGGTCGTCCGTCGCCAACCCTGGGTTCCCGTGGTGGCCTGTACCCTGAAACCGCCCTGGTGTCGGTGAACGGCCAGGATGTGTTGCCCAAGCTGCAGGCCCAGGCCGAAGCTGCCGTGCGTTTGCTGGGTTTCACCCCGGCCAATTCGCCGGGCGCGCCTCAACTGACCATTACCCTGGCCGAGCTGAAGTACCAGTCGCCCAAGGAAGGCCTGTACGTGACTGAAGCCTCGATTGGCGCGACGTTCAAGTCCGACGTCACTGCCGGCACGCATCGCTACAGCGGCCGCTACGGCGCTTCGCTCAACCAGCGTTTCGGCATGGCGCCGAACCAGGAAACCAACACCAAGCTGGTCAGCGACGTGCTGAGCGATGCCTTGACCCGCCTGTTCAAGGATCCAAGCATCGGTTCATTGCTCAGCTCGCAATAACCGCTTACTTAAAAAGCCGGGCTCAGCGATGAGCCCGGCTTTTTTTCGCCTTCAGTTTCATGCGGCGGTGTCGATACAGAAATCCAGCAGGCTTACCCCCGTCAACCCATCGGCCTCTGGCAGGTCCGCATGCTGATGCCCGCCCAGGGCGCAATACACCAGCCAATGGCGGTCCTGGACGTTGAACGCCAGGCCGCCGATCAGCGCCTCTTGCTCATCGCTGGGGGCGATCAGATACAACCGATCCTGGTTTTGCGCGTGCAGCATGACAAGCTCCCGAACGTTCGAAGGGCAACAGAGTGGCCTGTTAAGGTGACGTTCAGGTGACGCTGTAAATTACTGGATACATTAGCCGTTCATGGGGGAGGGAGCATTTTCGGGCGCTGGAGGCCACTATCGTTCAGGTTTGTATCTGAATTGATACCAAGACACTGTATTCCTGAGGTTTGCGATGGCGCTGCCCGCACTATTGATCAATGCTGTGGCTTTATTGGTGGCCTGCCCTGGGGCGGCCCTGCTGTTTTTTACCCGCCTGCGCGAACAGCGCGCGATGGCCGACCTGGCCGCGCAAAGCGAAGACCGCGCGATCGACCAACCGATGCTGTTTCTGGATGTGCGCACCGAACGGGCGCATCGACTGGCTTATCGCGTCGGGTTCGCCTGCCTGGGGTTGGCACTGGCCACCTCGTGGCTGAGCACCCACCTCTGAAAAAACCGCTGAACAAATGTGGGAGCGGGCTTGTGTGGGAGCTGGCTTGCCTGCGATAGCATCACCTCAGTGTGACTGATACACCGAGGTGTCTGCATCGCGGGCATGCACGGCTCCTATACAAGCCCGCTTCTACACAAGCAGGTTCGTACAGCGGTTACAGTGGAATTCCCGCCTTGACCCGATATTGATTGCGCACCGGTGTTGCATATTGCACCACCAGGAACGGCCGGTGCTCGGCCGGGCATTCGTTCAGGCGCCGCTCCCATTCAGCCTTGGCCTTGGCCAGTTCGTCCGCTGGGAACACCTCGGCCGCCGTCGGCACCTGCAATTGCGGGTCGGCGTCGCTCCATTGCTGATACGCCAGGTAGTGCACCGGGAACAGCCGGTAACCGCCGAGAATCTGCCGGTCCATTTCCACCGCCAGCAGCTTGGTGTCTTCGAAACGCTCGGTGATCGGCGGCGCGAAGTTGATGTGCACCCGGCCCTTGTAGCCGGTGATACCCAAGGCAATGCTCACGTCATCTTCGCCCGGCGCCTTGGTGTAGGTGCCGGTTGTGGCGCGGATATACAGCTCGCGGGCCTTGGCCGCGTCGCATGGGTCGTACTCGTAGCTGATGGACACCGGCGTCAGGTTCAGCGACTGGATGACCTCGGCAAACGGCTCGTCCTTGCGACTGACGTGGAACATCTTGAGGATCGCCGACTCGGTGCGATCATCCCCATCCTTGGCGCGGCCTTCGGCCTGGGCGATCCAGATGGACTGGCAGTCGTTGCGGATCGAATGGTTGATGTAGGCCGACAGCAGGTTATACGCCGCCATCTTCTCCTTTCGCCCGGTGATCGAGCGGTGCACGATAAAGCTCTTGTTCAAGCGCATCAGGTCGCTGACAAACGGCTTTTGCAGCAGGTTGTCGCCGATGGCGATGCGCGGCGTCGGCAGGCCGGCGTGGTACACGGCGTAGTTGACGAAAGCCGGGTCCATCACGATATCGCGGTGGTTGGCCAGGAACAGGTAGGCGATGCCGGACTTGAGCTGCTCGACGCCGGTATAGGTCACGCCGTCGGTCGCCCGGTCGATGGTGTGATCGACGTAGTACTCGACTTTGTCCTGCAGCGTGGCCACGGTAGTGACGCCGGCGAACTCACGGCGCAATTTGCGGGCGATCATCGGCTTGAGCAGCCAGCCCAGGGCGCCGGCAAAGCGCGGGAAGCGGAAGTGGGTCAGGATGTCCAGAAAGGCCTTGTCACTGAACAGTCGGGCCAGCACTGCCGGGACTTCGCTGTCGTTGTAAGGTCGGATGGTATCGAATTCGCCCATCATGCTCTCTTGTTAGAAACGGCTAGGGTAAGTAGAGGAAATACCAGGGGGCGGCCGGAGTAATGGGCTCGGCCGAACGATAACCCTGTAAATAGACCGGCGATTATACGCACAAGTCACCTTGGAGGCTGCGATGCTGGAAACCGCGACGTACGATTGTCCTTATTGTGGTGAAGTGGTCGAGACAACGGTGGATTTATCGGGCGGCGATCAGATCTATATAGAAGACTGCCAGGTGTGCTGCCGGCCGATCACCTTCGTTCTTCAGGTCCATGATGAAGAATGGATGCTTGAAACCCGTAGCGAAAATGAATAGCGGGGACGCCCATGCAGCGAATCTACGAACCGGAAAACCTGATGGAAGGCGAGCTGTTGCAACAGATGCTCGCCAGCGAAGGTATCGAAGCGCACCTGGTGGGCCGCCATTTGCTCGGCGGCACCGGCGAGCTGCCGATCTTCGGCCTGCTGGGGCTGGAGGTGGACAACGACCAGGCCGCCTACGCCCGCGAGCTGATTACTGCCTACATCGGCGCGCAACCGCTGCCCGGCGATGAACCCGACAGCTTCCCCGGCGTGCTGGTCTGTTAGGCTGTCGGTCGGTTTACCCAAGAGTCGTGTTGCCCCATGTGTGGACGTTATGCCCTGTTTCGCTGGAACCCCACCTTTGCTGCCTTGCCGGGCTTTCCGGCGGACCAGCAGGCCCAGTGGAACATCTCCCCGAACGATTCGGTGCTGATCCAGCGCCAGAGCGAAGGCCAGCGCACCCTGGCTCGCGCCCGCTGGGGCCTGACGCCGCCATGGCTGACGGACCTGTCCCGCACGCCGGCTCATGCCCGCGCCGAAACCCTGGCCGAACAACCGATGTTTCGCGAAGCGTTTCGCCAGCGCCGTTGCCTGCTGCCCGCCAATGGTTTCTACGAATGGCGCGGTACCCAGCGCAAACGCCCCTATTGGTTGACGCCGGGCGAGGGCTCCACGTTGTTTTTTGCTGCGATCTGGGAAGCCTACCCGGTGCAGGAGCAGGTGTGGCTGAGCACGGCGGTAGTGACGCAAGCCGCGCAGAGTCAGCGACGACCATTGATCCTGGACGCTGCCGGGCAGGCCGCCTGGTTGGATCCGGAGACCCCACTGCATGTGCTGCAAGGCCTGCTGGCCAGTGAGCCCGTCGCGTTGCGCGAGCGGGTCCTGGCCAATATGGTCAACGATCCCAAACTCAACGGGCCGGAGTGCCTGACCCCGGCGTGAGCCTGGGGGTTATGGGGTGTAGGTGCGGGCCTCATCGCAGGCAAGCCAGCTCCCACATTTGGATCTGTGAATACACTCCGATGTGGGCGCTGGCTTGCCTGCGACAGGGCCCTCGAGACCGCCAAAAGCTCAACCTTGAACGGATGGATCCGCGGCGCCGCCGCAGTATGGGCGTGTGGGATGTATCCGAAAATGAGTGGTTAAACGTCTGTTGTATCTGGCGTCGATACACACGAGCGCCTACGATACGCGCCATGTTTTCAGGGAGAGCGTTTATGAAGAAATCATTGGCGGTAAGTGTGTTGGCGGCAGCGGTGTTGCTGGCCGGGTGCCAGTCGGTCAATACCACCAGCGGCGGCGCCGTTGGGGTAGAGCGCAAGCAATACATGTTCAGCATGCTGTCGAGCCAGGAAGTCGACCAGATGTATGCCCAGTCCTACCAGCAGACCCTGGGCGAAGCCAGTGGCAAAGGCCTGGTGGACAAGACCAGCGCCAACGCTAAGCGCGTGCAGGCGATCGCCAACCGCTTGATCGCCCAGGCGCCCACGTTCCGCCCCGATGCGGCGCAGTGGAAGTGGGAAGTGAACCTGATCAAAAGTGATGAGATGAACGCCAACTGCGGGCCTGGCGGCAAGATTTTCGTGTACAGCGCGTTGATCGATAACCTCAAGCTCACCGATGACGAACTGGCCGCGGTGATGGGTCATGAAATCGCCCACGCCTTGCGTGAACATGGCCGCGAAGCCATGTCCAAGGCCTACGGGATCGAGATGGCGAAGCAGGGCGCCGGCGCGTTGTTCGGCCTGGGCCAGGACAGCCTGGCACTCGCGGACACGGTGGCCAACTACGGCATGACCTTGCCCAACAGCCGCAGCAACGAAAACGAAGCGGACCTGATCGGTCTGGAGCTGGCGGCGCGTGCCGGCTACAACCCGAACGCCGCCATCACGCTGTGGAACAAAATGGCCAAGGCTTCCGAAGGCGCGCCACCGGAGTTCATGAGTACTCACCCGGCGTCCGACAGCCGGATCGCCTCGTTGCAGGCGGCAATTCCGAAGGTGATGCCGCTGTACCAGCAAGCCAAGAAATCTTGATTAAACGCTGAACCTTTGTAGGAGTCCGGCTTGCCGGCGATGGCGTCCTGAAGATAGCTATAGCCGG
>NZ_JASCPP010000014.1:0-85414 GCF_029959745.1 Pseudomonas sp. PS01298
CCTCAATCCCCTGTGGGAGCTGGCTTGCCTGCGATAGCGGTGTATCAGAAATAGATGTGCTCACTGACCCACCGCCATCGCAGGCAAGCCAGCTCCCACATTGGAACGCCATATGTTTTGAGATTTGTGTTGGTTTCCGGGCTAGCATTGGCCCTTGTCTTCATTACTGTTACTCGCTTCGGATAGCCCTCCATGACCGCCCATCGAATTGGTTTCCTGATTTGGCCCAGCACGAAAGCACTGACGCTTGCGCTGGCTGAGGAGGCCTTGCGCGTTGCTCAGCGGGTGCATCCGGATGTGGTGTATGAGCTGTCGTTCCTGCTCGCCGAGCCTGCGACCGATGGCGCCTGGCAGCTGCCGGGCGAGCCGTGGGCGGGCAAGCTCGAAGGCTTCCAGAAGCTGTTCCTGCTGGCGGACGAACCGCCGACCGTGATCGCCTCCCAACTGAGCACCGCGCTCAAGCAACTGGTGCGCGCCGGGTGTGTGATCGGTGGCCTGTCGGCGGGTGTCTACCCGTTGGCCCAGCTCGGCTTGCTCGACGGCTACCGCGCCGCCGTGCACTGGCGCTGGCAGGACGATTTTGCCGAGCGCTTCCCCAAGGTCATCGCTACCAGCCACCTGTTTGACTGGGACCGTGATCGCCTGACCGCCTGCGGTGGCATGTCGGTGCTCGACCTGCTGCTGGCGGTACTGGCCCGTGACCACGGCGCCGAACTGGCCGGTGCAGTCTCCGAGGAACTGGTGGTGGAGCGCATCCGCGAAGGCGGCGAGCGCCAGCGTATTCCTTTGCAAAACCGCCTGGGTTCCAGCCATCCGAAGCTGACCCAGGCGGTGTTGCTGATGGAGGCCAACATCGAAGAGCCGTTGACCACCGACGAAATCGCCCAGCACGTGTGCGTGTCGCGACGACAGCTCGAAAGGATCTTCAAGCAATACCTCAACCGCGTTCCCAGTCAGTACTACCTCGAGTTGCGCCTGAACAAGGCGCGCCAGATGCTCATGCAAACCAGCAAGTCGATCATCCAGATCGGCCTGTCCTGCGGCTTCTCCTCGGGGCCGCACTTCTCCAGCGCCTACCGCAACTTCTTTGGCGCCACCCCGCGCGAAGACCGCAACCAGCGGCGCAGCAGCAGCCCGTTCGAGCTGTCGTCGGTACCGTCCGAACGCGGCTGAGGGTTACTCCTCCATGTCTACCGGGGTGTCAGGTGGCGCCAGCGGGAACCCCTGTTCGTCCTCCATGGCTTCTTCCACGCCCAGTTCGTAGCCCGTCTGTTGATAATAGCGGCGCAACAACGCAAGGCTCTGCGCCGACAGCGGGTTGTCACTCAGGTCGGAGTCGTCGTTGAGTGGCAGGGGCATTTCCAGCAAGTCACTGGGCAGGTGCTGGATCAGGTTGCTGCTCAGGTCGAGCGCTTGCAGGCGCCCCAGCCCGAAAACGCTCTCGGGCACTTCACTCAGCCCGCAGTTGTGCAGGTACAGCGCCTTCAAGCGCGACAGGTTGCGCACATCCGGCGTCATGCCGAGCATGTTATCGCTCATGTCCAGATGCTCCAGTCCCCCCATGCCCGCCAGTAGCGCCTTGCTGCGAGGGGTCAGTTGTATGCGGTTGTCGGAGAGCGAAAGTTGGCGCAGGTGCTGCAGGCTGAAGATGGGCTCGGGAATATCCCCCAGGGCATAACGCTCGACGGTCAGGTGCGTGAGGTTGGGCAGGCACCTCAGCAGCTCGTCAATGCTCTGGTTGGACCGCTCGCCGATCAGCTCCAGCAGTGTAACGTGAGGAAGCTGCGCATTCAGTTGCGGCAGATCCCCCAGCAACTGGGCATGAAAAACCAGCTTGTAGCTGTGTCGAGGCGGGAGTTCGCCGCCTTCGTCCAGCTCGGTTTCCCGGCGCCAGCAACGTTCCAGCAGGTCCTTGAAGTGGGCGCGTCGCAACTGCTCCTCGGCGCGGGTGCCCATGTCCAGCACGGTATCCAGAATCGGATCACGCTCGGGGACATTGAGCACCCATTCCTGAAGCCGGGTACTCATCTGGTGGTATTCGGCCTTCAGTCGTGCCATGGCCGGTAGCGCCGCGTCGATATCGCCTGGCAGTTGAAAGAAGATGCGCCCCAGCTCGGTATCCGTGAGGCTGGGATACAGCGTCTTGAGCTGACGCAATACGGTGTAGGGCGGGCTGATTTTCCAGGCGTTATCGGTGCCCTGGAAGTGGATTTTGACCTGTTGCAGGGTTTGGGCTGACAACGGGTTATTGGACAGGTCGAAGGCGGCCGACAGGTCGGCGCGCAACGTGAACAGCTGCGCCGGCACTTGGGTGATCTGGTTGTGGCTCAAGTCGATAGCCGTCCTCGGCGTGGCGGGCGATAGCAGGCTCGCCGGGATGTGGGTCAGCCCCGTGTTGCTCAAGGACACCTGGCCGAGCCTGTTCAAGCGGCGCACATCCGGCACCTCGCCGAGTGGGTTGTGGCTCAAGTCGAGGGATTCCAGCTGGCTCATCGCAGCCAGTGCATTGGCGGTGGAGGGTGACAGGCGGAGGCCGTTGCGGCGCAGGCGCAGGTACGTGAGCTGGCGCAGTGACGCGATGCCGAGGGGAAACTCTGCCAGCGCATATCGATCGAGGGTCAGGCGTTTCAGGCCTGGAAATGCCTGCAGGAATGACCCCGGTTGCAGGGGCGCGCCACTGCCCTCCAGCACCAGCGCCGTCACATGTGGAAGTGTGATGCGCAGCGTTGCAAGTGTGCCGCTGACGGGCATGGCGAGGGTCAATGCATAACCGGGGGCAATCCCGTGATGCTGGGGATCCAGCGGCACTTCCCGACGCCACCCCGCTTCAATGGCCTCGATGAAGCGCGCGCGGTTGATGCGTTCTGCATGACTGGCAAGCGGGTCGTTTGCCCAGGGCGTCATATCGGTGCGAATGGCCTGGTACTCGATTTGGAAGCGCATCAAGGCGAGCCTGCCGGCCTCCAGGTCACCTGGCAGGGCAAACACGAAATGATTGATTTCGTCGTTGCTGAAGCTTGGGTAGAGCTGTTTAGCCAGCGCGAGGTCGGCCAAGGGCGCGTCGATTTCCCAGCGTTTGCCAGTGCGATGGTAATAGGCTTTGACGCGCTCCATCGATGCCTTTGTCAGCGGATTCGCAGACAGGTCGAATTTATCGCTGGTGGCTGCCGGCAGGTTGAACAGCGCGTCTGGCAGTTCGCGCAGCTGATTCTGCGAGAGCAGGGCCAGCTCCAGGCTCGGACGGTTGAGGAGGCCGCGCGGCAGTGCGCTGATGCCGGTCCTGCTCAGGTCCAGGTAGCGCAGATCCGGCATGCGCTCGACGCTGGGGACCTGATTCAAGGGGTTTTTGTACAGGTCCAGCGTAACCAGGCGGCTCATGGCGCTGAGTGCCGTCAGCTGTTCGGTCGTCAGGGTCAGCTGGCAGTCGCTGAGGATCAGCTCGTTCAAGTGGGGCATCGAAAACACGGGGGCGGGAAGCTGCTCCAGCCCGACGTGGCGGATCGTCAAGTGACGCAGCCTGGGGAACAAACGCAGAAAATCTTCGACCTGCTGAGTGCTGTGGTTGCCTTGCAACTCCAGCAGAGAAACATGGCTGAAGCGCGCGCGCAGTTGCGGCAGCGGGCCCTGCAGCGGGACCGGCAGGCTGAGCCGATGGCCATTGCGCGCGGGCGTTTCGAAGTGATCGTCGATCTCGGTTTCGCGGCGCCAGGCCCGCTGGATTTCGTGGGCCCACAGACGGCGGTCACGTCGTGCGTAGTCGTACTCCTCGGCACTCAGCGGGGCGCCTGTCTGTGGGTGCAGACGAGGTGTACTTCCCACCCAGCGCGCCAGGTCGTGGGTCATCCTCAGGTATTCGGTTTGCAGCGAAAGCAGGGTGGCCAACGCGCCACCGGGTTGGCTTTCGAGGCTTTGCACCAGCTCGCGGATCTGCGCGGTGGACAGCGCCGGCAGCAGGTCATGGGCAAGCTCTTCAGCGGACACCACGCGGTTTTCGTCCAGCCCCAGAGGCGCGACCGCGCGGTAACCCGCATCGCCGCCACGCAAGCGCATGAACTTTGGGTCGTACTCAGGTTTTTGCGCGGGGTCGGTGTCGAGTAGTCGACGCAGGGCGTCGCGCCCCAATGCATGTTCGGCGAGGGTCTGTTTGAGCCGCTCGCCTTGGCCGATATGGAGGTTCAGTGCAGTGCGCCGGCTGTCTGGCAGGGCCTGGAGAATCGCGGTGTAAACGTCGCTTTGGCCAAACAGTTCGGTCTGGTCCGCATACGGGACGTATTGGCCGTCGGCCGTGGCGACCAAGGTCCGGCTGATTTGCGCGTCAGGCGGGCCGATGGCGTCCAGCAAGGCACCATCGATCCGGTATTGGCGGACTTCAAGGCGCGTGCCCGGCTGCCATCCCGGTAGATTTTCCAGTGAGTGCAGGGCCAGCGTGGCGGTGTCCGGGCTTTCGACGGTCTCCAGGTACAAACCTTCATACGCGCGGGTGGTCCTGACCTCCTGTTGGCCCCAGTGCGCCAGGTCGCGCAGGCGCTTGGGGAGTGTTCCGGCATCGATTGCCCGCAGTTCCTCGCCACTGGCACTGGCAAGGATTTCTTCGCCGACGCTGGTAGGCAGCCCGGCCTCGGGCGCCGCGTCGAGGATCTTTTGCACGCGGGAATGGCGGGCGCGATCTTCACCGCGATAGCGCGAATCGAACAGCGAGAAGCGCTTGTCGTAAGCCAGGCGCGCGAGCTTTTTGCGTAACACCTTTGCCCGGGTTTGCGCCGAGGCGGGCGGTGTGCCGAAAGGCTCTTCCAGCAGGGTCTTGCGCTCCTGTTCATCCAGGCTTTCCAGAAGGATCTGCAGCAGGTCGCCGTTTTTCATCTGGGCCTGGTGGACTTGCACCACGCTGGCCCCGTCGGCCCTGGCGAATTCCCAAAGTGTGTGGCCCTGGGCGTCGAGGAAACGCAGGGTTTTGGTCTGCGGCCATAACCCATAGCTGACCAGCAGTTGCAGCTGGGTTTGCGCGTCGGCCTGGTGAGAAATGGCCGGGTCGTCGCTGTTCATCTGCGTAATGAAATCCTGCAGGTCCTGGTCGATCCTGAAACGCTTGAGGGTGTCGGCCAGCAGCGGTGGCGCCGGCTGCTGGTTGAGGTGCAGGTGGCGCAAGCCGTTGTCGTGGGTGTCGCTGACCCGGCGCGCCTGTTGCAGGCGGCTGTCGCTGAGGCCTTCGGTCCGGTAGCCGAGGCGGCGCATCAGGGTGGTGCTGTCCCAGCTCAATGGGCGTTCAAGCTCCGTTACCCAGGCGCCTTCGCCGTTGGTCATGACCTGTGGGCGGTAGGCGCTGGCGCGCTGGGGGTGCTTGAGGGTGTAGCGGGCAGATTCGGCCTCATGGTGCACTGCATAGTGCTCCTCGCCCAGGCGCAGGATCGATTCGCCGTGGTGCTGATACAGTCCCTGCTCATCGGGCCGCGCGCCCTTGGGCAGTTTTATTGCCCTGCGATAGGGGGCAAGATCCGGCTGCCACAGGCGCGCTGAGCCATCGGGCCGCGTCACGGGTTTCAGGCGCTCGAAGAATCTGCTCAGTTCGGCAGGTAGCGCGGCGCGTAGCAGGTCCTGGGCGATGGGTATGCCGATGGCAAACATCCCCAGTTGCACCAGTTGCTCAACCAGCGCCAGGGTATGCCCCAGGGCTTCGCGCTGCAGGCCTTCGACCCAGTCGAAGGCACCTTCGAAGGCATCGTCCAGCACCTGGTAGGCGGTGTAGCCGAGCATCAGCGCGCCCAGTGGCGGCACGAACGGCACGGCGATAAAGGCGATGATCTGCAACAGCGTGCTGCCGACTTTTTCAATCAAGGCCCAGCGTTCCCAGCGGGCTTTGCGGTCGGTGCTGGCGGTGGAGACGGCGCGGCTGCGGGCGTCATCGAGCAGTTTGCTGAGTTTCATCTGGTAGAGGTGTTCAAACAGGTCGCGCTCGATCTTTGCCGCGCGAAATTGCAGGTTGGGTCCGGCTACCGGGGTCTGGCGCCAGCTGGGCAGCGGGTCGCCGGGGGTATGGGCATGCCAGGTCACCTGGGTGAGGCGCTGATTGAGGTCGGCGAAAAACAGGCTCAGGTCTGCGGCGCCGATAAAACGACTGAAGAAGCGCTGGTAGTCGGGCGTGCGCAGCTTTTCGCAGAGGGCGAGCCTCAAGGCGCGGGTGCTGGGGTACTGCTTGATCGGGTGTTCGGGGTCGTCCGGGATCCAGGCGATGACCGGCACCACCCGCCGGCTGGCGTCCAGGTCTTCGGCAAACAGCACGATGCCGGTGAGGCGCGTCGACATGATCACCAACTCGTAACACAGCAGGGGCTTGCAGCCGTTGGCACTGCTCGGCTGGCCCTGCAGCAGGCCCATGAGGGTGTCGTGGCTGGCCTGGGGCAGGTCTTGTTTAAGCACGGCCATGTACAGCGCCAGTTCGAGGCTCGCCAGGTGGCTGCGCTTGATCGTGTGCTGCAGGCTGGCCTGGGCTACCGGGTTGTCCAGCCCGAGGTAGTCGCTGAGATAGCGCTGGTAGCGCTCGCCGATGTCCAATGTCCTGCAGAGGGTGGTGAACTGCGCAATCGAGAGCTTCGCGCCGATGGCCGGCAGTGGCTGGAACTGCCCGCCAGCGCCAGGACGCGTGGTGAAACCGGAGTTGGCGTCATAGCCGTCGACCGCCGTTTCGGACTCTTCGAAGTTATGCAGGGCGGCATCCAGCAGCGACACGCTCCAGGTGCGCGCGGCCCCGGGTTTGAGCGTAAACCCGGCGAGCGTCAGGGGAATGTAGAGCTGCAGGTAGGTGTTGCGCACGTCTGGCTCGAGGCCGTACTGATCCTTGAGTGCCGTTTGCAGGATTTCGGCGGCAAAAACCTCGGGGCTTTTGAGGCGCTCCATGGCCTGGTCCACACGGTTTTGTGCGCTCCAGGCCTGGCTGTTGAGGCGTTTAAGTGCTTGGTGCTGTTGCTCACTGGCATTTTTGAAGCCGTCGGCGAGGATCAACGCCGGCTGGGCCAGGGCATTGCGTTTAAGGGCCGAGGCGGCGCCCAGCCAGTCGGGCAGGGCATGTTTGAGGATTTCGTAATGCGGTACGGTGCTGCTGGGCTGTTCGGCCATGGGTCGTTCCTTGACGATCGCTGGGAGGTTGCAGCAAAACAGCTGGCAGGGTGGGCAGGGTGGTAGACAGTTAGCGCCGCAGGGATTTGCACGCATCCACCGATCAGCCTGCCCACGGAGGGCGCGCACGGTTTAAACTGCGCCATTGCGACGCTATTTGTCGCATTGGCGTAAACCCGCGTAAAACCGGGGTTGGCGCTATAAGAAGTTGTCGCTTGGCGACAAGGTCGCGCTGAAAACTGTCCTTACAATCCCTGCATCGCCCGCCAGTTCCAGGCAGGCGTTCCTCTTCAGGAGACTCCGATGTCCGTTGAGCAAGCCCCGGTGCAACGTGCCGATTTCGACCAGGTCATGGTTCCCAACTATGCACCTGCTGCCTTTATTCCCGTGCGTGGCGAAGGCTCCCGCGTCTGGGACCAGGCGGGTCGCGAGCTGATCGATTTTGCCGGCGGCATCGCGGTCAACGTATTGGGCCACGCCCACCCGGCGCTGGTCGGTGCACTGACCGAGCAGGCCAGCAAGTTGTGGCATGTCTCCAACGTCTTCACCAACGAGCCGGCCCTGCGCCTGGCCCACAAGCTGATCGACGCCACCTTTGCCGAGCGCGTGTTCTTCTGCAACTCCGGCGCCGAAGCCAACGAGGCCGCCTTCAAGCTGGCCCGTCGCGTCGCGTTCGACCGTTTCGGCACTGAGAAGTACGAGATCATCGCCGCACTGAACAGCTTCCACGGCCGTACCCTGTTTACCGTCAACGTCGGTGGCCAGTCGAAGTATTCCGATGGATTCGGTCCGAAAATCACCGGCATCACCCACGTGCCTTACAACGACCTGGACGCGCTGAAAGCCGCTGTCTCGGACAAGACCTGCGCCGTGGTGCTGGAACCGATCCAGGGCGAAGGCGGCGTACTGCCGGCCGAACTGGCCTACCTGCAAGGCGCCCGCGAGTTGTGCGACGCCAACAACGCGCTGCTGGTGTTCGACGAGGTGCAAACCGGCATGGGCCGCAGCGGCCACCTGTTCGCCTACCAGCACTACGGTGTGGTGCCGGACATCCTCACCAGCGCCAAGAGCCTGGGCGGCGGCTTCCCGATTGCGGCGATGCTCACCCGTGAAGACCTCGCCAAGCACCTGGTGGTCGGCACCCACGGCACCACCTACGGCGGCAACCCGCTGGCCTGCGCGGTCGCCGAGGCGGTGATCGATGTGATCAACACGCCCGAGGTGCTGGCCGGCGTCAACGCCAAGCACGACCTGTTCAAGGCGCGCCTGGAGCAGATCGGCAAGCAGTACGGCATCTTCACCGAAGTGCGCGGCATGGGTCTGCTGATCGGTTGTGTGCTGAGCGATGCCTTCAAAGGCAAGGCCAAGGACGTGTTCAACGCCGCCGAGAAAGAAAACCTGATGATCCTGCAAGCCGGCCCCGACGTGGTGCGTTTCGCCCCGAGCCTGGTGGTGGAAGACGCGGACATCCAGGAAGGCCTGGACCGTTTTGAGCGTGCCGTGAAGACGCTGACACACGCTTGATGGACCGTTCGGTGCCCAAACGATTGGGCATCGAACCTAAATTTTTGTGCCGGGCCTCTTAATTGGAGCTGTGTAGATCCAATGTGGGAGCGGGCTTGTTCGCGAAAGCGGTGGTTCAGTCACCTGAAATGCTGAATGACACACCGCTTTCGCGAGCAGGCCCGCTCCCACACTTGACCTCACTGGTTTCAAGACCGTGCCTGGCATTTTTTCCTGTGAGTTTTTCGAGTTAAGGAGTGACACCATGCTGGTGATGCGCCCCGCGCAAATGGCTGATCTGGGCGAGGTACAGCGTCTGGCTGCGGACAGCCCGATTGGTGTCACCTCCTTGCCGGATGATGTCGAACGCCTCAGCGACAAGATCGCCGCCAGCGAAGCGTCCTTCGCTGCCGAGGTGAGTTTCAACGGTGAAGAAAGCTATTTCTTCGTGCTTGAAGACACCGAGACCGGCAAGCTCGCCGGCTGCTCGGCCATCGTCGCCTCGGCCGGTTACTCGGAGCCGTTCTACAGCTTCCGTAACGAAACCTTCGTGCACGCTTCCCGCGAATTGAAGATCCACAACAAGATCCACGTGCTTTCCCAATGCCACGACCTCACTGGCAACAGCCTGCTCACCAGTTTCTACGTGGTGCCGGAACTGGTCGGTTCGCCGTGGTCGGAACTCAATTCCCGTGGCCGCCTGTTGTTCGTCGCCAGCCACCCCGAGCGCTTTGCCGATTCGGTGGTGACCGAGATTGTCGGCTACAGCGACGAGAACGGTGATTCGCCGTTCTGGGACGCCATCGGCCGCAACTTCTTCGACCTCAACTACGCCGCCGCCGAGCGCCTGTGCGGGCTGAAAAGCCGCACCTTCCTCGCCGAGCTGATGCCGCATTACCCGATCTATGTGCCGCTGTTGCCGGACGAAGCCCAGGAAGCCATGGGCCAGGTCCACCCGCGAGCGCAGATCACCTTCGACATCCTGATGCGCGAAGGCTTCGAGACCGACCACTACATCGACATCTTCGACGGCGGCCCGACGCTGCACGCGCGGGTGTCGGGGATTCGCTCGATTGCCCAGAGCCGCGTGGTGCCGGTGAAGATCGGTGAGATGGTCAAGGGCGTCGGCCGCCAGTACCTGGTGAGCAACGCGCAATTGCAGGATTACCGCGCGGTGATGCTGGAGCTGGACTACGCGCCCGGCAAACCGGTGACCCTGGACCTGGCAGCGGCCGAAGCCCTGGGCGTCGGCGAAGGCGCGAGCGTGCGCCTGGTAGCGGTTTAAATAGAGTTTCGCGGGTGGCTGACAACAGCGGCCCGTTCGAGGAGATAGCATGATCGTTCGTCCCGTACGCAGCAGCGATTTACCGGCCCTGATTGATCTGGCGCGCAGCACCGGCACCGGCCTCACCACCTTGCCGGCCAACGAAGAGCGCCTGACCCACCGGGTTGGCTGGGCGGAAAAAACCTTTCGCGGCGACGCCGGGCGCGGCGATGCCGACTACCTGTTCGTGCTCGAAAACGACGAAGGCCGCGTGGTGGGTATTTCCGCCATCGCCGGCGCGGTCGGCCTGCGCGAGCCCTGGTACAACTTCCGGGTCGGCCTGACCGTCAGTGCATCCCAGGAACTGAATATCTACCGTGAGATTCCGACGCTGTTTCTGGCCAACGACCTCACCGGCAACTCCGAGCTGTGCTCGTTGTTCCTGCACGCCGATTACCGCAACGGCCTCAACGGCCGCATGCTGGCCAAGGCGCGCCTGCTGTTTATCGCCGAATTCCCACAGCTGTTCGGCAACAAGATCATTGCCGAGATGCGCGGCGTGTCCAACGATGCCGGGCGTTCGCCGTTCTGGGAGAGCTTGGGCCGGCACTTCTTCAAGATGGAATTCAGCCAGGCCGACTACCTCACCGGCGTGGGCAACAAGGCCTTTATCGCCGAGCTGATGCCGAAGTTTCCTCTGTACAGCTGCTTCCTTTCCGAGGACGCACGCAATGTGATCGGTAAGGTTCACCCCGATACCGAACCGGCGTTGAGCATGCTCAAGAGCGAGGGCTTCAGCTACCAGGGCTATGTCGATATCTTCGACGCCGGCCCGGCGGTGGAGTGTGAGACCACCAAGATCCGTGCCGTGCGCGACAGCCAGTCGCTGGTGTTGGCCATCGGCACGCCAGGTGACGACGCTACGCCGTTCCTGATTCATAACCGCAAGCGCGAGGAGTGCCGCATCACCGCCGCTCCAGCCCGTCTGGCGGCAGGTACGCTGGTGGTCGATCCGCAGACCGCCAAGCGCCTGCAACTGGTGGTGGGTGATCAAGTGCGTGCTGTTCCGTTGTCTGCTGCCCGGGAGTCCAAGTAATGAATTCGCTGTATATCGCAGGTAGCTGGCTGGCCGGCCAGGGTGAACTGTTTGAATCGCGCAACCCGGTGACCCAGCAAGTGCTGTGGGCCGGCAATGGCGCCACCGCCGAGCAGGTCGAGTCTGCCGTGCAGGCTGCGCGCCAGGCATTTCCGGGCTGGGCCCGGCGTCCGCTGGAAGAACGCATCAGCGTGCTCGAGGCCTTCGCCGCGACCCTGAAAAGCCGCGCCGATGAAATCGCCCGCTGTATCGGTGAGGAAACCGGCAAGCCGTTGTGGGAATCGGCCACTGAAGTCACCAGCATGGCCAACAAGATCGCGATCTCGGTGCAAAGCTACCGCGAGCGTACCGGCGAGAAGAGCGGCCCGCTGGGCGACGCCACCGCTGTGCTGCGACACAAGCCGCATGGCGTGGTGGCGGTGTTCGGCCCCTACAACTTCCCGGGGCACTTGCCGAACGGGCATATCGTCCCGGCGCTGCTGGCGGGCAATACCGTGCTGTTCAAGCCGAGCGAGCTGACCCCGAAAGTCGCCGAGCTGACGGTGCAGTGCTGGATCGACGCCGGTCTGCCGGCAGGCGTGTTGAACCTGCTGCAGGGCGCACGCGAAACCGGGATCGCCCTGGCGGCCAATCCGGGGATCGACGGCCTGTTCTTTACCGGTTCCAGCCGCACCGGCAATCACCTGCACCAGCAATTCTCCGGGCGCCCGGACAAGATCCTGGCGCTGGAAATGGGCGGCAACAACCCGCTGGTGGTCGACGAAGTGGCCGACGTCGATGCGGCGGTCTACACCATTATCCAGTCGGCGTTCATCTCGGCCGGCCAGCGCTGCACCTGTGCGCGTCGCCTGCTGGTGCCGGAAGGTGCCTGGGGCGATGCCCTGTTGGCGCGGTTGGTGGCCGTCAGCTCGACGATTGCGGTCGGCGCGTTCGACCAGCAGCCGGCGCCGTTCATGGGCTCGGTCATCTCCCTGGGCGCAGCGAAAGCCTTGATGGACGCCCAGGAACTGATGTTGGCCAATGGCGCCGTGGCGCTGCTGGAAATGACTCAGCCCCAGGATCAGGCTGCACTGCTGACGCCGGGCATCATCGACGTGACAGGCGTGACCGAACGCGAGGATGAAGAACTGTTCGGCCCGCTGTTGCAGGTGATCCGCTACGCTGATTTTGCTGGCGCGATTGCCGAGGCCAACAACACCCAGTACGGCCTGGCCGCTGGTCTGTTGTCGGATTCCGAAGCGCGCTACCAGCAGTTCTGGCTGGAAAGCCGCGCCGGTATCGTCAACTGGAACAAACAACTGACCGGCGCCGCCAGCACTGCGCCGTTCGGCGGGGTAGGGGCGTCGGGCAACCACCGCGCGAGTGCGTATTACGCGGCAGACTATTGCGCGTACCCGGTGGCCTCCCTTGAGACCCCGAGCCTGGTGTTGCCTGCGTCGCTGACCCCAGGCGTAACGCTTAAGTGAAAGTGACACCGATCTAATGTGGGAGCTGGCTTGCCTGCGAAGGCATCACCTCGGTGTATCTGCATGACCGAGTTGCCCGCATCGCAGGCAAGCCAGCTCCCACACTTGATCGGGTTAACAGATACAGATCTGCACTTGATGCCTATAAAAATACAGATGTTCGTGGAGCCTCGCCGATGAAATCCTATGAAGTCAATTTTGACGGTCTAGTGGGGCCGACCCATAACTACGGCGGTTTGTCCTACGGCAACGTCGCGTCCCAGAGCAACAGCCAGCAGTCTTCGAACCCGAAGGAAGCGGCGTTGCAGGGCCTGCAGAAAATGAAGGCCCTGATGGACATGGGCTTTGTGCAAGGGGTGCTGGCGCCGCAGGAACGTCCTGACGTGGCCGCCTTGCGCAACCTGGGGTTCAGCGGCACCGACGCCCAGGTTATCCAGCAGGCCGCCAAGCACGCGATGCCGCTGCTGGTCGCCAGTTGCTCGGCGTCGAGCATGTGGGTGGCCAACGCCGCCACCGTCAGCCCGAGCGCCGACACGGCGGATGGCCGCGTGCATTTCACCGCCGCCAACCTCAACTGCAAGTACCACCGCAGCATCGAACACCCGACCACCAGCCGTGTGCTGGGGGCGATGTTTGCCGATGCGCAACACTTCGCCCATCACGCCGCGCTGCCGGCGGTGGCGCAGTTCGGCGACGAAGGCGCGGCCAACCACACGCGTTTCTGCCGTGAGTATGGCGAAGCTGGCGTGGAGTTTTTCGTGTTCGGCCGCAGTGCATTCGACACTCGTTACCCGGCCCCGCAGAAGTACCCGGCGCGCCAGACCCTCGAAGCCTCCCAGGCGGTTGCACGCCTGCACGGCCTGAAGGATGAAGGCGTGGTCTACGCCCAGCAGAACCCGGCGGTGATCGATGCCGGCGTGTTCCACAACGACGTGATCGCGGTGGGTAACGGCGAGGTGCTGTTCTATCACGAGGATGCCTTCCTCAATACCGAGCAGATGCTTGGCGAACTGCAAGGCAAGTTGGGCAAATTGGGCGGCAACTTCCAGTCGGTCTGCGTGCCGCGCGCCCAGGTCAGCGTCGAGGACGCGGTGCGTTCCTACCTGTTCAACAGCCAGTTGCTGACCCGCGCCGACGGTTCGATGCTGCTGATCGTGCCGGAAGAGTGCCGTGCCAACGAACGCGTGTGGCAGTACCTGCAAAACCTCACGGCGTCAGGCGGGCTGATCCGCGAAGTGAAGGTCTTCGACCTCAAGCAGAGCATGCAGAACGGCGGTGGCCCGGCCTGCCTGCGCTTGCGCGTGGCGTTGAACGAAACCGAGCTGGCGGCGGTGAACCCAGGCGTTATCATGACCGCGCCGTTGTACGACACCCTGACCCAATGGGTGAACAAGCACTACCGCGACAGCCTGCGCGAAACCGACCTGGCTGACCCGCAATTGTTGCTGGAGTGCCGGACGGCATTGGATGAACTGACGCAAATCCTTAAACTGGGCGCGGTTTATCCTTTCCAGATCAATTAACGCCACCTTCTTTTACGCCCAATGCCGAGAGCTACTTTATGACCACCGACACCCTGAAACTGATTCTTGAAGACACCGACGGCACCCAGCTGGAAACCTCCTGCACCCGCGTCGCCGTGGTCTGGCAGGGCAAGGAAATCTGGATCCAGCACGACGGCCGTGGCCAACTGCTGATCGGTGTGGACGTGGAAGAAGGCGACGCCGAGTACGCCAACCTGCTGATGCGTCCGCTGGCCACCAACCTGATGAGCCTGCAACTGGAAATGGAACCGGCCGACGTTGAAGGTGATGACGACGATCACGTCCACGGTCCTGGCTGCAACCACTAAGGAAGCTGCGTATGCTCGCCCTCGGCAAACTGCTTGAACTGACCCTCGCCGGTCGTGAACCGGCGCAAAAAATTCAACTGACTGTCGACGGCGTGCAGATGCGCTGGCTCAGCGAGGGCGCGCTCGAAGTGCGTCCACCGCAAGCGAAGGACAACGGCAGCGACCTGCTGCTGTCGTCGGGCATCCATGGCAACGAAACCGCGCCGATCGAACTGCTCGACCGCCTGTTGCATGGCATAGCCCGTGGGGAGATCAAGCCCCGCACCCGTATTCTGTTCCTGTTCGGCAACCCCGAGGCCATGCGTCGCGGTGAGCGTTACCTCGAACTGGACGTCAACCGGCTGTTCAACGGCCGCCATGAGCAAAACATCGGCCCGGAAGCCATGCGTGCTGCCGAGCTTGAGCAACTGGCCCGCAGCTTCTTCAACCAGCCCGGTCGTTCGCGCCTGCATTACGACCTGCACACCGCCATTCGCGGCTCGAAGATCGAGCAGTTTGCCCTGTACCCGTGGAAGGACGGGCGCCAGCATTCACGTCACGAGCTGGCGCGCCTCAACGCTGCCGGCATGCAGGCGGTGCTGCTGCAGAACAAGACTTCGATCACTTTCACCGCATTTACCTACGAGCAGCTGGACGCCGAAGCCTTCACCCTGGAATTGGGCAAGGCGCGGCCGTTCGGGCAGAACCAGGGCGTGGACGTGTCCCGCCTGGAGACGCGCCTGAAGCAGATCATCGAGGGCAATGAGCCCGAGACCGACAGCCTCGACGGCCTGCAGCTGTTCGCGGTGTCGCGCGAAGTGATCAAGCACAGCGATGCCTTCCTGTTGCACTTGCCGGCGGACGTGGAGAACTTTTCGCCGTTGGCGAAGGGGTATCTGCTGGCCGAGGACGTGGCCAAGACTCGTTGGATCATCGAGGAGGAGGGCGCGCGTATCATCTTCCCCAATCCGAAGGTGAAGAATGGTTTGCGGGCAGGGATATTGATTGTGCCGACCACGGATGCGGGCCTGGCCTGATTCCCGCGGCTTGCCGGGATCCAAATGCAGGAGCTGGCTTGCCTGCGATCGGGTTGACTCGGTCCAACTGTTAGACCGAGTTGATCCTATCGCAGGCAAGCCAGCTCCCACACAAGCCCAGCGCTGAGGCTGGGCTGGGCTAGGGTGTGGCTTAGACGGCTACGGCACGCGGCTCGCTGCGACGGATCGCGCGTACTTTGTGCAGGGTGTCGGCGCAGGTACGTGCAGCTTCCTGGCCCTTGTGCACGAAGTGCTCGTAGAAGAAGGTGTGGTGCTCGCTGCCCGCGTGGAAGTGGTGCGGGGTCAGGGAGACCGAGAACACCGGCACTTCGGTTTCCAGCTGCACTTGCATCAGGCCGCTGACCACTGACTGGGCGACGAACTCGTGACGGTAGATGCCGCCGTCCACCACCAGCGCAGCGGCAACGATACCGGCGTAGCGGCCGGTCTTGGCCAGCAGCTTGGCGTGCAGGGGCATTTCAAAGGCGCCGCCGACTTCGAAGAAATCGATATCCGATTCCTGGTAGCCCTGGGCGATCATTTCGGCGAGGAAGCCTTTGCGCGATTGGTCGACAATATCCTTGTGCCAGCAGGCCTGGATAAACGCGACGCGCTCGCCGTGATGGTTTTTGCTTTTGCTGTCGATTGCGGTGGGTTGCATGTTCTGACTCCTGTTTAAGAAAAAAACAGGGCGTTATGAATCGAATGGGATTTAAGGGTACGGACGGCTGCGGCATGCAGGCATGCGGTCAGCGTTCGGCCCTCAGGTGCCAATCCCGTTCTCTCTTCATCCGGACTATGACCGTCGGCCCCGGGATCACACCGGGTCTGCTGACCTTGTCGCCGTCCTGCGTGAGCAGTTCGAGGCGCCAAGCGCTCGCGGGCTATGCACATTGCGTGCAATTACCGCCGGTGGGGAATTGCACCCCGCCCTGAGAACGTCGCCGCCAGAACCCTGGCGGCGGAGAGTTTTTAACATGGTTTTTCAGAAACTGCACGATTGCCGTGTCGATAAGCTATATCGGTTTGTTTGGTTGGTATTCGATTGAAGATGCATGGGGCTTGATATTCCGCGGCTTTGCCCGCAGTAATCATCCACAAAAGGAACTTACTCAACCCTTGAGAGGCGTGCTTCATGTCTGTGATCGACCTGCGCAGCGACACCGTGACCCAACCCACCCCCGGCATGCTCGACGCGATGGCCCATGCCGTCAGTGGCGACGACGTCTACGGTGAAGACCCCAGCGTCAATCGCCTGGAAGCCGAACTGGCCAAGCGCCTGGGGTTTGCCGCGGCGTTGTTCGTGCCCACCGGCACCATGAGCAACCTGCTGGCGTTGATGGCCCACTGTGAACGCGGCGAGGAATACATCGTCGGTCAGCAGGCCCACACCTACAAATACGAAGGCGGTGGCGCCGCCGTGCTCGGTTCGATCCAGCCGCAGCCGCTGGAAGTGCAGGCGGACGGCTCGCTGGACCTTGCCCAGGTGCTGGAAGCGATCAAGCCCGACGATTTCCACTTCGCGCGCACCCGGCTGTTGGCCTTGGAAAACACCATGCAAGGCAAGGTGCTGCCGCTGGCGTACCTGGCGAAAGCGCGGGCGTTTACCCGCGAACACGGCCTGGCGCTGCATCTGGACGGCGCGCGCCTGTACAACGCGGCCGTCAAGCTTGGGGTGGATGCGCGCGAGATCGCCCAGCATTTCGATTCGGTGTCGGTGTGCCTGTCCAAGGGCCTTGGCGCGCCGATCGGCTCGGTGTTGTGCGGTTCCACGGCGCTGATCGCCAAGGCCCGGCGCCTGCGCAAGATGGTCGGCGGCGGCATGCGCCAGGCCGGCTCACTGGCGGCGGCAGGGCTGTATGCCCTGGATCACCAGGTAGAACGCCTGGCCGACGACCACGCCAATGCCCAGTGGCTGGGAGAGGCGTTGCGCAACGCCGGTTACGCAGTGGAGCCGGTGCAGACCAACATGGTCTACGTGCAGATCGGCGATCGCGCCCAGGCCTTGAAGGCGTTTGCCGCCGAGCGCGGGATCAAATTGAGCGCCGCACCGCGCTTGCGTATGGTCACGCACCTGGACGTCAGCCGGGCGCAGATCGAGCAAGTGCTGGAGACATTCGTCGAATTCTCACGCAAATGACCGTGCAGACCGTCTAATTGAGCCGCTCTATCGCATAAACACGCTGTACCACCGGCAAAGGGCCGATATAATGCGGCCCTTTGCCGTCGCTTCGTCTGATGATGTTGCGCACTGGCCTTTGGCCGCAGCCTCCGTGGAAGAACCTAATGAAAAGCGCAGAAATCCGTGAAGCCTTCCTTCGCTTCTTCGAAGAGCAAGGTCACACCCGTGTCGCCTCCAGCTCCTTGATCCCAGGCAATGACCCCACCCTGCTGTTCACTAACGCGGGGATGAACCAGTTCAAGGACTGCTTCCTGGGCCAGGAAAAGCGCGCCTACACCCGCGCCGTCAGCAGCCAGAAGTGCGTGCGCGCCGGTGGTAAGCACAACGACCTGGAAAACGTCGGCTACACCGCCCGTCACCACACCTTTTTCGAAATGCTCGGCAACTTCAGCTTTGGCGATTATTTCAAGCAAGACGCGATCAACTTCGCCTGGACCTTCCTCACCGGCGTGCTGAAACTTCCGAAGGAAAAGCTCTGGGTGACCGTCTACGCCAGCGATGACGAAGCCTACGACATCTGGACCAAGGAAGTCGGCGTGCCGGCCGAGCGCATGGTGCGTATCGGCGACAACAAAGGCGCACCGTACGCCTCCGACAACTTCTGGACCATGGGCGATACCGGCCCGTGCGGCCCCTGCACCGAGATCTTCTACGACCACGGCGCCGACATCTGGGGTGGCCCACCGGGCTCGCCAGAAGAAGATGGCGACCGTTACATCGAGATCTGGAACAACGTGTTCATGCAGTTCAACCGCACCGCCGACGGCGTGTTGCATCCGCTGCCAGCGCCGTCGGTAGACACCGGCATGGGCCTGGAGCGGATCAGTGCGGTGATGCAGCACGTTCATTCCAACTACGAAATCGACCTGTTCCAGAGCCTGCTGGCGGCTGCCGCCAAGGCGATCGGTTGCGCCAATGAAGAGCAGGCATCGCTCAAAGTGGTGGCTGACCATATCCGTTCCTGCGGCTTCCTGATTGCCGACGGCGTGCTGCCGTCCAACGAAGGCCGTGGCTACGTGCTGCGTCGCATCATTCGTCGCGCCTGCCGTCACGGCAACAAGTTGGGCGCCAGCGGCAGCTTCTTCTATCAGATCGTCGCGGCCCTGGTCGCCGAGATGGGCGATGCGTTCCCGGAACTCAAGCAGAACCAGGCGCACATCGAGCGCGTGCTCAAGGCCGAAGAAGAGCAATTCGCCAAGACCCTGGAGCAGGGCCTGAAAATCCTCGAGCAAGACCTCGCCAACCTGCAGGGCACCGTGGTGCCGGGCGACGTGGTGTTCAAGCTCTACGACACCTACGGTTTCCCGATGGACCTGACCGGCGACATCGCCCGTGAGCGCAACCTGACCCTCGACGAGGCAGGTTTCGAGCGCGAGATGGAAGCCCAGCGTGTGCGTGCACGTTCCGCCAGCTCGTTCGGCATGGACTACAACAGCCTGGTCAAGGTTGACGTGGCCACCGAATTCACCGGCTACAAGGCCACCAGTGGCGCGGCCAAAGTGGTTGCCCTCTATAAGGAAGGCCAGTCGGTCGACGTGTTGAATGAAGGTGACGAGGGCGTGGTCGTGCTCGACCAGACGCCGTTCTACGCCGAATCCGGTGGCCAGATTGGCGACTGCGGTTTCCTCAACGCTGCGAACGGCCGTTTTGACGTGCGTGACACCACCAAGACTGGCGGCGCCTTCCTGCACCACGGTGTACTGGCCTCGGGCAACCTGACCGTCGGTGCGCCGGTGGAGGCCCAGGTGGACGCCGACGTGCGCCACGCGACTTCGTTGAACCACTCGGCGACTCACCTGCTGCACGCCGCGCTGCGCCAGGTATTGGGCGAGCACGTTCAGCAGAAGGGCTCGCTGGTCGACAGTCAGCGCCTGCGCTTCGACTTCAGCCACTTTGAAGCGATCAAGCCTGAGCAGATCAAGGCCCTGGAAGACATCGTCAACGCCGAGATTCGCAAGAACAGCCCGGTGGAAACCGAAGAAACCGACATTGAGACCGCCAAGGCCAAGGGCGCCATGGCGCTGTTTGGCGAGAAGTACGGCGACAACGTGCGCGTGCTGAGCATGGGCGGCAGTTTCTCGGTGGAACTGTGTGGCGGTATCCACGCCAACCGTACCGGCGACATCGGCCTGCTGAAAATTATCAGCGAAGGCGGCGTGGCCTCGGGCGTGCGGCGCATCGAGGCGGTAACCGGTGCTGCGGCCCTGGCCTACCTCAATGCGGCTGAAGAACAACTCAAGGAAGCGGCCACCCTGGTCAAGGGCAGCCGCGACAACCTGATCGACAAGCTGTCCGCCGTGCTGGAGCGCAACCGTGCGCTGGAGAAACAGCTGGAGCAGTTGCAGGCCAAGGCCGCCAGTGCTGCGGGCGACGATCTGTCGGCCGCTGCCGTGGACGTCAAGGATGTGAAAGTGCTGGCCGCACGCCTGGACGGTCAGGACGGCAAGGCGCTGTTGGCGCTGGTCGATCAGTTGAAGAACAAGCTCGGCCGCGCAGTGATCCTGCTCGGCAGTGTCCATGAGGATAAGGTCGTTCTGGTTGCCGGTGTAACCAAGGACCTGACTGGCCAACTCAAGGCCGGTGATTTGATGAAGCAAGCCGCCGCGGCAGTGGGCGGGAAGGGCGGTGGTCGTCCGGACATGGCGCAAGGCGGTGGTGTAGACGCCGGTGCCCTGGACGCGGCCCTGGCCCTGACCGTGCCGTTTGTCGAGGCAGGTATTTAAGGCGCTGTTAACCCGCTCGTGGTCTAGTCGCGGGCGGGTGCAGTGCGGATGGATTGGATAATAGGCGCCCCTTTACGGGCTGAGGCGGCTTGGAAATGGCTTTGATCGTACAGAAATTTGGAGGCACCTCGGTCGGCTCTGTCGAAAGAATCGAGCAGGTGGCCGACAAGGTTAAGAAATTCCGCGACGCCGGCGATGACCTGGTGGTGGTGCTGTCGGCCATGAGCGGCGAGACCAATCGCCTGATCGATCTGGCCAAGGCAATCAGCGGCGACCAGCAACCGCTGCCGCGTGAGCTGGATGTGATCGTGTCCACCGGCGAGCAGGTGACCATTGCCCTGTTGGCCATGGCGCTGAACAAGCGTGGCGTGCCAGCGGTGTCCTACACGGGCAGCCAGGTGCGCATCCTCACCGACAGCGCGCACACCAAGGCGCGCATCCTGCAGATTGACGATCAGAAAATCCGCAGTGATCTGAAAGCCGGCCGCGTGGTAGTTGTAGCGGGCTTCCAGGGTGTGGACGAGCAGGGCAACATCACCACCCTCGGGCGTGGCGGTTCGGACACTACCGGCGTGGCGCTGGCAGCGGCCCTGAAGGCCGATGAGTGCCAGATCTACACCGATGTGGACGGCGTCTATACCACCGACCCGCGTGTGGTGTCCGTGGCCCAGCGCCTGGACAAGATTACCTTCGAAGAGATGCTGGAAATGGCCAGCCTCGGTTCCAAGGTGCTGCAGATCCGTGCGGTGGAATTCGCCGGCAAGTACAACGTTCCGCTGCGCGTATTGCACAGCTTCAAAGAGGGTCCGGGCACCCTCATTACTATTGATGAAGAGGAATCCATGGAACAGCCGATCATTTCCGGCATCGCTTTCAACCGCGATGAAGCCAAGCTGACGATCCGTGGCGTGCCAGACACCCCGGGCGTGGCATTCAAGATCCTGGGCCCTATCAGCGGCGCGAACATTGAAGTCGACATGATCGTGCAGAACGTTTCGCACGATAACACCACCGATTTCACGTTCACCGTGCACCGCAACGAGTACGATGCGGCGGAGCGGATCCTGCAGAACACGGCCAAAGAGATTGGCGCTCGCGAAGTGGTTGGCGATACCAAGATTGCCAAGGTGTCGATCGTGGGCGTGGGCATGCGTTCCCATGCCGGCGTTGCCAGCCGCATGTTCGAGGCCCTGGCCAAGGAAAGCATCAACATCCAGATGATCTCCACCTCGGAAATCAAAGTCTCGGTGGTGATCGAAGAGAAGTACCTGGAACTGGCTGTACGCGCGCTGCACACCGCTTTTGAGCTGGATGCTCCGGCCCGACAGGGCGAGTGATGCAATGCCAGGAAGGCGCGGTTACCGCGCCTTTCATTTTTTTGTAGGGCGCATGGTCTTTTGTGTGCGCTCGACAATACTTAGGTCGTTAGGGCTATGACTGTCAGGTCGTAGGTCGAACGCCTTTTTTTTGCAGACTGTTGTTCCTGAACTGAAATGCGTGAGGAGAAAGGTATGCTGATTCTGACTCGTCGGTGCGCAGAAAGCCTGATTATCGGTGATGGCGAAATCACCGTGACCGTGCTCGGCGTCAAAGGCAATCAAGTGCGTATCGGGGTTAACGCTCCGAAAGAGGTCGCGGTACACCGCGAGGAAATTTACCTGCGGATCAAGAAAGAGAAGGACGAAGAACCAAGCCTTTAATTTTTATCGTTTTTTATGTTTGCAAACGGGGATGAACGTGGTTAATATACGCCCCGTGTTGCGGAGAGCTGGCCGAGTGGCCGAAGGCGCTCCCCTGCTAAGGGAGTACACCTCAAAAGGGTGTCGGGGGTTCGAATCCCCCGTTCTCCGCCATTATTTGCTTAGTACGTTGCAATCTGGTTTTTTCGCTAAGTTGTTGAAACTAAACGAAAAAATAGCTTTACATAGAGATTGAACGGCCTATAATGCGCGGCAACAAATGCACTCGTAGCTCAGCTGGATAGAGTACTCGGCTACGAACCGAGCGGTCACAGGTTCGAATCCTGTCGAGTGCACCATTTAAGAGTTAGTTGCAGTAATGCAGGTAGCTCGGCTTCAACCAGTTGTGATCTGGTCTAAAAACACAATCTGCACTCGTAGCTCAGCTGGATAGAGTACTCGGCTACGAACCGAGCGGTCACAGGTTCGAATCCTGTCGAGTGCACCATACAAACAAAAAGCCCGCCTAGTGCGGGCTTTTTGCCGTCTGGGATTTGTGTCGGATTTTATCTTTTTCTGCTGCTTCCTGTGTTTTCCTTCCGGGCTGCGTCGTCGCAGTTCATAGATGCGGCCAATGCTCAGCTTTGGCTCGCAAGCGCTTGTTCTTTCCAGTTTTTTAACGTTAAAAGCGAGCGCACGGTGTATCATTGCGCCCGTCAGCCCCGCCGGGGCTTGTGGAATACCTCCATGGACTTACCCAGTAGTTACTCAGTACCCCGTTTTACCAATCATGAATTGACTGATTGATCCTTCCGGCGTGCCCCGCTGCTGGGAGTGGAGTTCGCCTATGACCGAAGTAGAAGTAAAGAAAACTCAAGAAAGCCTGCAGGATCGCCTGGCTCAAGTCATCGAGCTGCTGCAGCGCCAGCGTGTGGTCGAAGAACTCACGCACCGCCAGGATGGCCCGAATCGCGACCGCGTTGAAAACCTGGTTCACCGGCAAAACCTCGTCGAGCTGCAACGCAAGCTCGATGACCTGCACTCCGCCGACGTCGCCTATATTCTCGAAGCCTTGCCACTGGATGATCGACTGACCCTCTGGCAGTTGGTCAAGGCCGACCGCGACGGCGACATCCTGCTTGAAGTCTCCGACTCGGTCCGTGAAACCCTGATCGCCGACATGGACGATCACGAGCTCCTGGCTGCGGCCAAGGAGATGGACGCTGATGAGTTGGCCGACCTGGCCCCTGAGCTGCCCCGTGATGTTGTCCATGAGCTGATGGAAGCCCTCGATGGCCAGCAGCGTGAGCGTGTGCGCTCCGCGTTGTCCTATGACGAGGATCAGGTCGGTGCCCTGATGGACTTCGAGATGGTCACCATCCGCGAAGACGTCAGCCTGGAGGTCGTCCTGCGCTACCTGCGCCGTTTGAAAGAGTTGCCCGGCCATACCGACAAATTGTTTGTGGTCGACTACGAAGGCATTCTCAAGGGCGTGTTGCCGATCAAGCGCCTGCTGGTCAACGACCCCGAGAAGAAAGTTGCCGATGTGATGGCCAGCGACCCGGTGAGTTTTCACCCGGACGAAGACGCCTATGACGCCGCGCAGGCGTTCGAGCGTTATGACTTGATCTCCGCTCCAGTGGTCGACAAGAACGGCAAGCTGATCGGCCGTCTGACCATCGATGAAATGGTCGACCTGATTCGTGAAGAGAGCGAAACCGAAGTCCTCAACATGGCGGGTCTGCGTGAAGAGGAAGACATTTTTGCGTCAGTCTGGCGTTCGTTGCGCAACCGCTGGGCCTGGCTGGCCGTCAACCTGATCACGGCCTTCATCGCGTCGCGGGTGATCGGGCTGTTTGAGGGCTCTATCGAGAAGCTGGTGGCTTTGGCGGCATTGATGCCGATCGTGGCGGGGATTGGTGGCAACTCCGGCAACCAGACCATCACCATGATCGTACGCGCCATGGCGCTCGACCAGGTCAATACCGGTAACACCTCGCGGCTGATGCGCAAGGAGCTGGCCGTGGCGCTGATCAACGGCGTGGTGTGGGGCGGCGTGATCGGTATCGTCGCTTACTTGCTGTATGGCAGTTGGTCACTGGGCGTGGTGATGACTGCTGCCATGACTCTCAACCTGCTGCTGGCTGCGTTGATGGGGGTGTTGATCCCCATGACCCTGGCGCGCCTGGGGCGCGACCCTGCGATGGGTGCCAGCGTGATGATTACCGCCATGACCGACAGTGGTGGCTTCTTCATCTTCCTGGGTCTGGCGACAATCTTCCTGCTCTGATCCTCCACGGCAAGCCAGTTCCTCTTTAGGAGCTGACTTGCCAGCGTTGCCTTCACAGGCCGCCTCGCCTGGATCGCCACCAAGCGGGCTCCTGCACAAATTCCAGGCAAAAAAAAGCCAGCACATGGCTGGCTTCGGCTTTCATTTGTAACTTAATTGGCTTCTGCGGCCGCCTCAACGTCGTGCGCGATAAGCGAGACGAGAGCATTTTGCTGGCGGTGGGAGAGCTGACGAAAACGCTGCAGCAGTTCGCGTTCGTGCAGCGACAGCTCGGGGCTGTCCAGGCGCATGCTCAACTCGTCGCCCAACGCACCTTCCTGAATGAGGCTCTGTTCCAGGCGCGCGATGATTTCGGAGTTCATGCTGCGGTGATGATTGCGAGCCACCTCGGCAATGCGTTCCCGCATTCCGTCTGGCAGACGTACGACGAACTTGTCAGCCGTACGGCTGGAATAAATTGCCTGTTTCAATGGGCGCATATATTTAACCGGTTAGTTCAGGGGAGCGGTTTTTGGAATTGGCCGCAAGATGAGTGTTAAGACAAGACTCACGACCAAAGTTCAACCCTAATTGCAAAGAGGCCGCATCATGCCTCAGATTTGACATTTCCTTGGCGTCAATTCTGTGACAAATATTGAACTGCCTAAAGGCTTTATGCCAGCACTCATTTGCATTTTTGCGGACTGGTTGGAAAACTTCTGCACGAGTGATCCCGCCAGGGAACTTCCCGTAAGTCCAGGCCACCACAGGGTTTAAGGCCGCACATCGTATAGCAAAGTGGCCTTTTGCCCTTATCTTTAAGACTAGTGGCAATTTGCCGATTTACTAGGACGAGGCGACATAAGGTAGGCGGGGGTGATGCGAGAGGGGGTTAGCGTAGCACCGGGTCAAACTTGATTTTGCGGCCGACGATGAGCGTCAGCAGCAGCAGGCTTGCGCAGATGCCAGCCGCAACAAAGGCGGTGGTTTGCCCGTCCTGGGACTCGGCACCCAGACCCAGGATGCCAGTGGCGACGGTCAAGCACAGGAACAGCCAGGCAGATTTGGTCATCAGTTGTTTCCTCAGAAAACCCAGTGTTCGGAGGCAGGCGCCGCTTGGGTGCCTTGGGTCAGGCGCACTGGCGATTGCGCGTTGGGTGTCATCACCGCCAATTGCGGACGTTGCTGCAGATGGTGTGGCACCGCCTGGCTGATCTGGGCCGGGTCGTTGCTGCCGGTCGATTGAAAATGAAACATCACCAGTGCAGCCAGGGCAACGGTGTTGAGGGCTAACAGAAGGGCACTGTTCATGGTCATGTTCTCCGCTTAACGCCGTGGCTGAAGGGGTTTATAGGAGAAGTATTGCAGGTCTCGTGCCAATCTATTATTTCAATAAAATCAATGGCTTGAGTCTACTTTAAAACGCTGAAAGGTTGCAATTTGCAATGCTGGCATTTTGAGGGAGTGCATTTTGCACGATGGCGCCCAAGTGCCCGTGTTTACGGGCCGAAACTGCATTGCGCCAGGCAAGGATTGGCCTACATTCAAAAAGCCAACGGACGACATGACAAAACCTACCTCGGCCGTTAACATGCACGCCGTCCGTCGCAGCGCCCCTGGCCTGATGGATGTCATTGGTCCCAGTAGCTCAATTGGATAGAGCATCCCCCTCCTAAGGGGAAGGTTGGCCGTTCGAACCGGCCCTGGGACACCAGATTCGCAGTTCACAAACAAGCCCCGTACAGCACCTGCTGGCGGGGCTTTTTTGTGCGCGCCGGGGCTTTTCACACTTGAGTCGAACCTTGCCGCCGATCGAGGTTCACAGCAGGTGCCGCCGGCTATTTTTCGCAACGCTGTACCTTGCATACCCTCCGGCAGCGTCTGAACCGTGAAGCAAAATAATCCCCGGAAACAGCGCCTTTCGCCTGTCCGGAACCTGCAACCCCGGACTATCATGCCGATAGCCCTGTCTCTTACCGCAAGGAGCCGCTCGGAACGCCGATGCGCCAGATCTGGAAATCTTTTCGAGCCCTTTATTTCGCCTCCTTGATGATGCTGATCGGCTCCGGCCTGCTCAGTACTTACCTGGCCCTGCGCCTGGCGGCCGACCATGTCGACAGCCTGTGGGTGGGTGCGTTGATGGCAGCCAACTACTTTGGCCTGGTGCTGGGCGGCAAGATCGGGCATCGCCTGATTGGCCGGGTCGGGCATATCCGTGCCTATGCCACCTGTGCCGGGATCGTTGGGGCGGCGGTGCTGGGCCATGGCTTGATCGATTGGCTGCCGGCCTGGATCGTGCTGCGTACGATCGTGGGCCTGGGGATGATGTGCCAGTACATGGTCATCGAGAGCTGGCTCAACGAGCAGGCGGACGCCAAGCAGCGTGGCGTGGTGTTCAGCGGCTATATGATCGCGTCGTATCTGGGGCTGGTCCTCGGTCAACTGATCCTGGTCATGCACCCGCAGCTCGGCCTCGAATTGCTGATGCTGGTCGCGCTGTGTTTTGCCTTGTGCCTGGTGCCGGTGGCCATGACTCGCCGCATTCACCCGGCGCCCCTGCATCCGGCGCCGATGGAGCCGCGCTTCTTTATCAAGCGCGTGCCGCAGTCGCTGAGTACCGTGCTCGGCGCCGGGTTGATCGTCGGTTCGTTCTACGGCCTGGCGCCGCTCTATGCCTCTCAGCAAGGGCTGACGACAGAGCAGGTGGGCCTGTTCATGGGTAGCTGCATTTTTGCCGGCCTGGTGGTGCAGTGGCCGCTGGGTTGGCTGTCGGACCGCTACGACCGCGCGCTGTTGATCCGTTGCTTTGCGTTGTGCCTGGCGGTGGCGGCGTTGCCCTTGGCGGTAATGACCCAGGTGCCGCTGGAAGTGCTGTTCGTGGCAGGCTTCGTGTGTTCCCTGGTGCAGTTCTGCCTGTACCCGCTGGCCGTGGCGTTCTCCAATGACCATGTGGAAGGCGATCGTCGCGTGTCGCTCACCGCCATGTTGCTGGTGACCTACGGCGTCGGCGCCAGTGTCGGGCCGCTGCTGGCGGGTGTGGTGATGAAGATGTTCGGCAGCCACATGCTGTACGCGTTTTTCAGCCTGTGTGCGCTGATCCTGGTATGGCGTATCCGGCCGAAAGCCGTGACCAACCTGCACCAGGTGGACGACGCACCCTTGCACCACGTGGCGATGCCCGACAGCATGTCCAGCTCGCCATTGGTGGCTGCCCTTGATCCGCGGGTGGATGAGCAAGTGGTGCAGGAGCAGATGCAGGTATCCGTACCTGAACCAGAGCCTGAAATCGAGCCCGAGTCTCCCGCTGATGAGCCGGTGGTCGAGGCGCCAGTCGATCCGCTCGACCCGGACGAGCATCCCCATGATTTGAGCAGGGCACGCCCCTGAAAACAAAAAACGGGCAGATCCCCTCAGGATCTGCCCGTTTTTTATGACGCCAAGCTTTAAAAATCGTCGTCTTTATCGAAGCGGCGTGCTTCGCGTTGCAGCTGGTAGACGAAACGCTCGACCTGGCGCTGCACCAAGCCACTCATGTTGTGGAAGCGCACGCCGGCGAAGGTGGTGTTGATCTTCTCTTCGAAGTGCAGGTAACGCAGCTCGACCGAGGTGGTCATGCTGCCAAAGGGCAGGGCGGCGATGAAGCGGTCGTAGACCTGGCCCAGTTGCAGGCGCTCGGAAATATCGCCTTCAAAGCGCAGTTTGCAGCCGGTGGCGGAAATATCCAGCAATTTGCCACTGATCGGCGCCTTGAGTTTCTCGCCGCCCAGTTCGATGTTGACCAGTTGAGCCAGCTTCAAGGCGGCCCGGAAAGCATTGCGACGCTGATGGTAAACCACCTCGTCGGGCAAGCTGCCGGTGTAGATGCGGTGGCCGTCCTTTTCGCTGATGCTCATGGCGCCGTTGCTTTCCCACGCAACGCGCACGCCGTCGTGGAAGCCTTCGATGCGGAACGGCTCACCGTTTTCAAGGTGGCGTTCGCCGTCACGCGGGATCATTTCATCCAGGGCCAGGGTGCCGCCCTCGCGGTCGACATCCACCAGGTAACTCTGGAAGCGTTGGCTGCGTTCGTGGAAGGTGATGATCAGCGGGTCATGGCTTTCTTGCAGCATCCGCAAGGTGCCGGCGATTTCCAGAGGCGTGGTGAGGACCTTGGGTGGCTGCGGGGCATCTTCCGCATTAAGGGCGTTGAACACGGTTCTTCCATCTCCAGACAAAATACGACTACACGCAAGAGCAGGCATTTTGCCAGTATGTGGCGCGACTTGGATAGGCCGCGCGGTAAACGGGCATCAGGCTTGGCTGCGGGTGCTTGGCTTGACCAGGCGCGAGGTGGATCCCTGGGCGTTGTAAAGCGCCGGAGGCTCACCGCCGTGAAGTATACGCAACTGGTTGGCGGTCGTAGCTTGCTGAAGCTGGATCGACTGACCGTTGAGCAGGTTGGCTTCCTGGCACTGGGCGAGCAATTGATTGAGTTCTTTGCTCTGGGCCAGCAATTGATCGCCGACCGAGGAGTGGCTGGCCAATTGTGCCAGGCCATCATGGTCTGCCGGCAGGCCGAGGCTGATGAGGATTTCGCTGCGTTTTTTGCCGTGCTGTTCCAGCAGGACAATCAGCGATTGTTTGCGCGCCAGAATTTCTTCCAGCAAGGGCATGTCCCGGCCGAAGAGTGCCAGGGATTCTTCTTTCAGCAGCTCGAGCAAGTGTTGCGTCGGCGCTAGATCATCAATGATCAGTTGAAGCAAATGTTCGTCGTGATGCATGGCTGGCCTTGGGGTTTAAGCGTCCAAAAGCCCGGCGCAGGCCTGTGCCTAGCGCTCGGCTTCGAAATTAAGCAGCTTGCTGGCTACACGGTTGCTGTCGACTTTATAGCTGCCATCGGCGATTGCCTGTTTCAATTCGGCCACACGGGCTTTATTGACTACCGGTTGATCGCGCAGCGAGTCAGTGACCTTCTGCAACTGTTGAGCCTCATTGCTCAGGTGTACGGATTCCCCGCTCTGGCTGGCGCTCGCCTGCTCTGCCTTCGCGGGCAGTGGCTGGGCCTTGGCTTCTACGCTGTCCTTGGTACCGCTGGTACGCGTAGGGCCTGACGTTGCCGGGGTGTTATTCAAACGACTGAAATCGATGACCATGATAAAAAACCTCTGGGTATTTGGACGCTTGCCATGTTTTCGGCCATACCCGGACAAACTTTAGGCGCAATTGACAATAAACTGCACAGGCCGGCACCCAACCCACAGTGTAGGAAAAGCCGGCGTCCGATACCAGCGGTCTATAAAGCCACCTCCACTTGGCCGGGTGCCGTCACCCGCGCCTTGATCACCCGGTTCGAGTTGAGGTTCTTCACCCGGATCTGCTCGCTCATGCCGCCATTGGACAGCGCCTCGCCTGGCATCTTTACCTGCAGCGCGCCGCTGCTGGCGGAAATTACCACCTGATCGCCCTTGCGGATCACCTCCGCCTGCTCCAGGTGCACCAGGGTAATGACCTGGTCGGTGACCACTGGTCGGGTCAATTTCTGTCCGACGGCCTGGTCGAGGGAGGTCAGGTAACCCTGATTGATCATGCTGATGTCGCGTTCACGCAGGACAACGTCCTCGAAACCGATGATGCCGGTGCGTTTCAGCGGGCGGGCCACCACCACCACATCGCGGAACAGTTTGACCTGCGCTGGCACGAACACGGTCCAGGGCGAGGCACCTTCGCAGCGAACTTTCACCGTCACGCGGCCGATGGGCTGGGCGGGACTTTCCAGGGTGGCTGTCAATTCCTTGTCGCACATTGGCATGCGCAGGCGCGGATCGAGCTGGCTGACCTGGATTTCATAACGCCCTGGTGTCTGGGTGGTCGCCAGATAATCTTCTACAGTGAACTCAAGAAAGCCCTGAGTGACGCCGATAAGTAGATCAGGCAAGGTGACGTTATCGGCGCGGGCCGTGGTTCCCAGGCTCAAGGCGAGCAATGCCATCGAGACGCAGAGCAATCTGCAGTACCGTGGGAAGCCGGGGCGTCGGGAAACTGTCGTTTTAATATCCATGATCTGTAAATTGCAAAGCTCGTGCCGTTTAGTGTTGGGTGCGCGTCTGCCCTTTAGGGAACAGGCCAAAGGTTTTAGCGTAGGAGTAAAGGCATGGCAGGAGTAATGGATTCAGTAAACCAGCGGACACAGCTGGTAGGGCAGAATCGCCTGGAGTTGTTGCTTTTTCGCCTGGATGGCAAACAGTTGTATGGCATCAACGTGTTCAAGGTGCGCGAAGTGTTGCAGTGCCCCAAGCTGACGATCATGCCCAAGTCCAGTCCCGTGGTGTGCGGCGTCGCCAACATCCGCGGCGCGACCATCCCGATTCTCGACCTGGCGCTGGCCACCGGTTCGCCGGCCCTGCAGGACCGCGAGAATCCGTTCGTGATCATTACCGAGTACAACACCAAGACCCAGGGTTTCCTGGTGCGCTCGGTGGAGCGCATCGTCAACATGAACTGGGAAGAGATCCATCCGCCGCCCAAGGGCACCGGCCGCGATCACTACCTCACGGCGGTGACGCGGGTCGATAACCAGTTGGTGGAAATCATCGACGTGGAGAAGATCCTCGCCGAAGTGGCGCCGACCTCGGAATCGATTTCCGTGGGCGTGGTGGACGCCGAGACGGCACACAAGGCGATTTCCTTGCGTGTGCTGACGGTGGACGACTCCTCGGTGGCGCGCAAGCAGGTGACCCGTTGCCTGCAGACCGTCGGTGTGGAAGTGGTGGCGCTCAATGATGGTCGCCAGGCGCTGGATTACCTGCGCAAGCTGGTGGACGAAGGCAAGAAGCCGGAAGAAGAATTCTTGATGATGATCTCTGACATCGAGATGCCGGAAATGGACGGCTACACCCTCACGGCCGAGATACGCAATGACCCACGCATGCAAAAATTGCATATCATCCTGCATACTTCGTTGTCGGGTGTATTCAATCAGGCGATGGTCAAGAAGGTCGGTGCCGATGACTTCCTGGCCAAATTCCGCCCTGATGACCTGGCAGCCCGGGTAGTCGACCGGATCAAGGCAGCAGATCACGGCTAGGGGATGTCCCCTGGCGGTCACACGATTTAAGAGGCGGTATCATTGTCTACGGGTAATTTGGATTTCGAACAGTTCCGGGTCTTCCTGGAAAAAGCCTGTGGCATATTGCTCGGTGAGAACAAGCAGTACCTGGTATCCAGCCGTCTCAACAAACTGATGGAACAGCAGGGCATCAAGTCGCTGGGCGAGTTGGTCCAGCGCATCCAGGGCCAGCCGCGCAGCGGGCTCAAGGAAATGGTGGTCGATGCCATGACCACCAACGAAACCTTGTGGTTTCGCGACACCTATCCGTTTGAAGTGCTCAAGAGCAAGGTGCTGCCGGAAGCCATCAAGGCCAGCCCGGGCCAGCGCCTGCGCATCTGGTCGGCGGCCTGCTCCTCGGGGCAGGAACCGTACTCGATCTCGATGTCCATCGATGAGTTCGAGCGGACAAACATGGGCCAGCTCAAGGCCGGTGCGCAAATTGTCGCCACTGATCTGTCCGGCACCATGCTCACCAACTGCAAGACCGGCGAGTACGACAGCCTGGCCCTGGGCCGTGGCTTGTCCCAGGAGCGCCTGCAACGTTACTTCGACCCGAAAGGGGCCGGGCGTTGGGCGGTCAAGGCGCCGATCAAGAGCCGCGTGGAGTTTCGCTCGTTCAACCTGCTCGACAGCTACGCCAGCCTGGGCAAGTTCGACATGGTGTTCTGCCGCAACGTGCTGATCTACTTCTCGGCCGAAGTGAAGAAAGACATCCTGTTGCGCATCCACGGCACGCTCAAGCGCGGTGGCTATCTGTTCCTCGGCGCATCCGAAGCGCTGAACGGCCTGCCCGATCATTACCAGATGGTGCAGTGCAGTCCTGGGATCATCTACCAGGCCAAGTGACGGTTTGAAGTGTGCTTCGACAAAAAAGGGAGCCCCGCAAAGGGCTCTCTTTTTTTGTGCGCCAAGTCTGAATACCCGGGTGAGCGTAAGCCTTCCGGAACTCATGTTTCGCCATTTTCCACGAACCTGTGGAAGGGGGTGAAGTGCCTACGCCTCCAAAACTTCAGGTGTGCGAGTGGGATTGAATATTCCTCTTCGGCTCATAGTAGAGGGAAGGTCTATGGACAATATTTGGGTGGAGTCTCGCGTTGCGGCACGGTCTGGTTTTGATCCTGCTGTTCAACAACAGCCTTCCGCTGCGCGTGTAGCGCGTTCAGCAACACAACAAACTGGTTCGGGGCCTGTGTTTGGCGTTCAGGACGCCAGGCCGCCAGTCATCAATTTTTCCCCAAGCGACTATGGTTCATCTCAGCAGCCCTATAGCTACGGGGCCTATTTGTCTAACGGCCTATCCTCTTCAATTGCTGACGCGCCCGCGGCTATCCTCCCTGGTAAAGCGCGTGGGGGAATCTGGAACAAGGCAAAGGATATTTTTGGAGGGTTTTTTCAGAGCCAAAATGGCAACTGCGCCACTATCTCAGGCATTAAGGCATTGAGCGCGCGTTATGGTTCGAAACCAACTGACCTCTTTTCGAAGGTGGAAGATCTCGGCGACAGGTATCGCGTTACCAAACGCGATGGGAAGGTCGTGGAGTTTACCCACGAGGAGTATATGCAGGTTAGGAAGGACGCGGGGATTGACGGCAGTGACCCTATTGCGCGCGATAACGCGGCCTTTGCGTATGCAGTCGCTGCCAAGCAGGCTGAGTACGATAATCACGAAGGCTCGAAAGGAAACTTCACCAAAGCCCTGGCGTCTCTGAAAAACGGCGAATATACCAAGGATCTTTTCGACCGACTGGGCTTCAAGGGGCTTTACAGGAAAGGAACCGTTGAGGAATTGAGAAATGGCAGCGTGGGCATTATAGAAAAAGATGTTGGGGGAGCAGGTACGGGGCATTCGATGGCCGTGATTGCGGGCGTCGAAGAGCGCTGGGGAAAAAGGGGGAATCTTGTTACACACGGAAAAATCACAGACACCAACGGCAACCAGTGGTCGGACAATGTACTGGTTTTGACTTGATTACTGCTTGCCGCATTGCGCACGTGGGGGATCTCCAGGTCTCGCAGACACGCAGTGCACGGGCGGCTTTTTGACCGCCCGGCTGTTCGGCCCTGAAAAAACGGCAATGCTGATTGCCGCTTTCCTGACGCTTCGCGGAAATCCATTGCCGCTTTTGCGCTGTTGCCACCGGCAACCTTCCTCTAAACCCCCGATTTAAGGGGCTTTCAATTATTGGCATGAGCCTTGCTATAACCCTGTTAACGAACAGCAGGTCAGCCTAAAGGTTTCCGCCATGAGCATCAGCTTCGATAAAGCGCTCGGTATCCACGAACAAGCCCTGGGCTTCCGCGCCCAGCGTGCCGAAGTCCTGGCCAACAACATTGCCAACGCCGACACCCCGAACTACAAGGCTCGGGACCTGGACTTCTCCGCCGTGCTCGCCGCACAGCAGGACAAGACCAAGAACGGCACCTTCGCCTTGAACATGACCAACAGCCGTCATATCGAAGCGCAAGGCCTGGGCAATGGTGACGAGTCGCTGCTGTATCGCACGCCGATGCAGCCATCGATCGACCAGAACACCGTCGACGCCCAGCTGGAGCAATCGGCCTACGCCGAGAACTCGGTGAACTTCCAGGCCAGCTTCACCCTGCTCAACAGTAAATTCAAAGGGCTGATGTCAGCCCTGCGTGGAGAGTAAGCCATGTCCCTGTCCAGTGTTTTCAATATTGCCGGCAGTGGCATGAGCGCGCAGACCACGCGTTTGAACACCGTCGCCAGTAACATCGCCAACGCCGAGACCGTGTCGTCGAGCATTGACCAGACCTACCGCGCCCGTCACCCGGTGTTCGCCACCATGTTCCAGGGCGGCCAGAGCGGCGGCAGCGATTCGCTGTTCCAGGACCAGGGCGCTGCAGGTTCCGGCGTGCAGGTGCTCGGTGTGGTGGAAGACCAGAGCAACCTGGAGGCCCGCTACGAGCCGAATCACCCGGCGGCGAACGAAAAAGGCTACGTCTACTACCCGAACGTCAATGTGGTCGAGGAAATGGCAGACATGATCTCCGCCAGCCGCTCGTTCCAGACCAACGCGGAAATGATGAACACCGCCAAAACCATGATGCAGAAGGTCCTGACCCTGGGTCAGTGATAAGGGGCGCCACTAATGGCCATCGTTGATACGACAAACAACACGGCAGTCCAGGACCTTTTCAACTCCAAGGTCAAGACCGCCACAGATAACAGCAGCGTCGGTGACGCCTCCAAGGCGGCGACGGGCAACCAGTCGCTGGGCAAGGATGCATTCCTGCAACTGCTGGTGACCCAGCTGAAAAACCAGAACCCGCTGTCGCCCCAGGACAACGGCGCGTTCGTGGCCCAGCTGGCGCAGTTCAGCAGCCTGGAAGGCATCAATACCCTGAACGACTCGGTGAATGCGATCTCGAGCAACTTCAGCTCCTCGCAAGCGCTGCAGGCATCGTCGCTGGTCGGGCGCTCGATCATCACCCAGACCGACAAGGCCCTGGTGGACACAAGCAAGAGCATGACCGGTTCGGTCGCGGTGACCTCTGCGGTGGGTAACGTCTCCATCAAGATCACTGACAAAGATGGCAACGTGGTGCGCACCATCGACATGGGCGCCCAGAGCGCGGGTAACTCCGACTTCATCTGGGACGGCAAGAACGACAAAGGTGAAGTGGCCCCCGCAGGTACCTACACCTTCGCGGCCACCACCAAAAATGACAAGGGCGACTCGGTAGCCCTGGCGACCTCGCTGCCCGCGACGGTGACCAGCGTGACGTTGAGCAAGACCGGCGGCGAAATGCTGTTGAACCTTGCAGGTGGCATGGGCAGCGTCAAGCTGTCGCAAATTCAGACTATCGGTACATAGAGCCGGCTAAATACGGCAGAGGGAGAGAAACATGTCTTTTAATATCGGCCTTAGCGGCCTCTATGCGGCCAACAAACAACTGGACGTGACCGGCAACAACATCGCCAACGTCGCGACCACTGGCTTCAAGTCGTCCCGTGCGGAATTCGCGGACATCTACGCCGCCTCCAAACTGGGCACCGGCCAGAACAGCATCGGCAATGGTGTGAACCTGGCGGCTGTGTCGCAGCAGTTCACCCAGGGTGACGTCAACAACAGCGGCGGTATCCTGGACATGGCGATCCAGGGTGGCGGCTTCTTCGTGCAGAAGGGCAGCGACGGCTCGCTGGAATACACCCGCAGCGGTGCGTTCCGTGCCGACAAAGATGGCTACATCACTAACAACACCGGTACTTCGCGCCTGCAAGGCTACGCGGCGGACGCCGATGGCAAAATCGTCAAGGGTGGCCTGGTCGACCTGCAGCTGAACCTGGCGAACCTGCCGCCGAAGGCGTCCACCAAAGTGGACTCCACCAGTAACCTGAATTCTTCGGACCTGCCGATCAATCAGACGGACCACCCGTTCGATCCGACCAAGACCGACAGCTTCAACACCCAGTACTCCACCACGCTCTACGATACCCAGGGCAACGCCCACTCGATGGTGCAGTACATGGTTAAAACCGATGGCAACGTCTGGCAGTCCTACACGCTGATTGACGGCCGTAACCCGGATGGCACGCCGATCAGCGGTACCGGTGCCGTTGCCCCAGTGCCGTCTACGCTGACCTTTGATACCTCTGGCAAGCTCGAAAAAATTGTCGGCGCCAACGTCAAGGACACTACCATGACCATTGACGACTGGAAGCCGGGCGGCCTGGTCGATGGCGTTTGGAAGGACAACGGTGCTGCTGCCAACACCGGCGGTATTGCCGTCAACATGGGTAACATCACCCAGTACAACTCCGCCAGCTACCGCAACCCGCCGGTCACCGATGGCTACGCCACCGGCCAGATCACCGGCCTGAAAATCGACGGCAGCGGTGTACTGTTCGCCACGTTCAGCAACCAGCAGAGCAAGGCTATCGGCCAGATCTCCCTGGCCAGCTTCAACAACGAACAGGGCCTGCAGCCCTCTGGCGGCACCACCTGGAGAGAGACCTTCGCCTCGGGCCAGCCGGGTTATGACAGCCCGCAAGCCGGGACCTTGGGTTCGATCGTGGCCAACTCGCTGGAGAACTCCAACGTCAACCTGACCAACGAGCTGGTGGACCTGATCAAGGCGCAGAGCAACTACCAGGCGAACGCCAAGACCATCTCCACCCAGAGCACCATCATGCAGACCATCATTCAGATGACCTGATGCAAAAGCGCTCGACAAGAAGCCCCTCGTAAGAGGGGCTTTTTTGTGGGCGTAGGAAAATAACCCATGACACTACAGGTTACGCGTTGAATTTCTGGGGAAGGAACACTCCATTTCTGTCTTGCCACTGATGGTCAAGAGCCTTGTCGGCTCACCAATCAGTGGGAGTGCCGAAGATGGGAAGTTCAGGAGTATCCGCCTCGGGGGCGCGGCGTACCGCCTCTGTGGCTGGGGTTGCGCGAGGTGATTCGCCGCCCGTTAAACCTGTGGATCACGCATCGACGGTCAAGTCGTTCCTCCAACAGTTGTTCGACGCCGAGAAAGACGGCAAAACCCAGTCGGCCCAGGACTTGCGCAACAAATTGAGTGAACTGCGTGAGAATTTGGGTGATGAAAAATTCAAGGAGATCCTCAAGAAGCTCATCGAAGAATCCGATAGCAAGTACCTTGAGCTTCTCAAGCGGCTGCTGAAGGAGTGGTTTCCCGATGCGGATGATGTCCCACCACCGAACACGCCACCGCCGGGAGGTGGCGGAGGGGGGGGTAGGGGCGGCGGTAGAGTGGACCCTGCGGGGTTTGGTCCTGCCGAGCAAATGGGCAATCGGCCTTACACAAAAGGGCAGAATTATTTCAACTACAAGCCTGATAACAGTAACCCCGGGCAAAAGCCGGGAACTGGAAAAGAACAGGGCAATATCTGGACGGGTTTCAAGCAAGGGCCTGACGGCAATTGTGTGACGGTTTCCGCAATCAAGGCCGCCATGATGCGGTATGGCAAGGAGCCTACGGATGTATTCAAGGAGGTAAAAGAGGCGGGCGATGGCTATGACGTGACGATGCGCGATGGATACAAGGTTCATTTTTCCAAGGAGGAATTCAAGCTGGCGGCAAAGGAGGCCCGATTCGAGGGCGATGATCCTTCGATGATAACGTCTGCCAACTTCATGTTTGCCGCGAGCGCCAAGCGGGCCCAGATGGAAAACAACGACGGCACGGCAGGGGGCAGTTTCATGGCTGCCATGAAGAGCCTCAACGATGGGGAGTACTCCCGGGAAGGCTTGGACCGCTTGGGATTGAAGGGACTTTACAGGCCGGCGACCGATGCCGACTTGAGAAACAGCAAAGTCGGGACAGTGGAGTACAACGGTCATTCGATGGCGGTGATTAACGGTCGCATTGAGTTGTGGGGACAGCGGGGCGGCGTGCCTGCATCGGGTATAGCTACCGTGTTGATCTAGTCTCGTACGGGGTTTTTACCGGGCAAAAGAAAGCCCCCGATACACGTTAAGTGTATCGGGGGCTTTTCAGCCTTGGGGGGTTAGCCCCAGGGCGGGCTCAGCTTATTGGCAAGCTTCGCAATCCGGCTCGTCAATCGCGCAGGCCTTTGGCACTGGCGCCGGGCCGGCCGGGGCGGCGAGCACCGAATCATCACCGTGGTTACCGCTGGACACAGCGTTCAGCTTGCCGGTGTTGATGGTCGACTTCTCGGTGCTGGTCGCGGCCAGGGCACGGAGGTAGTAAGTGGTTTTCAGGCCACGGTACCAAGCCATGCGGTAGGTCACGTCGAGCTTCTTGCCCGATGCGCCGGCGATGTACAGGTTCAGCGACTGAGCCTGGTCGATCCACTTCTGGCGACGGCTGGCGGCGTCCACGATCCACTTGGTGTCCACTTCGAAGGCAGTCGCGTAGAGCTCTTTAAGTTCTTGCGGGATGCGCTCGATCTGCTGCACCGAACCGTCGTAGTACTTCAGGTCGTTGATCATGACCGAGTCCCACAGGCCACGGGCCTTGAGGTCGCGAACCAGGTACGGGTTGATCACGGTGAATTCGCCCGACAGGTTCGATTTCACATACAGGTTCTGGTAGGTCGGTTCGATCGACTGCGATACGCCGGTGATGTTGGCGATGGTCGCGGTCGGCGCGATGGCCATGATGTTGGAGTTACGAATGCCTTTCTGCACACGGGCACGTACCGGCGCCCAGTCCAGGGATTCGTTCAGGTCGACATCGATGTACTTCTGGCCACGGGCTTCGATCAGGATCTGTTGCGAGTCCAGCGGCAGGATGCCTTTGGACCACAGCGAACCCTGGAATGTCTCGTAGGCACCGCGCTCGTCGGCCAGGTCGCAGGAGGCCTGGATCGCGTAGTAGCTGACCGCTTCCATGGACTTGTCGGCGAACTCGACCGCAGCATCCGAACCGTAAGGAATGTGCTGCAGGTACAGCGCATCCTGGAAGCCCATGATGCCCAGGCCAACCGGACGGTGCTTGAAGTTGGAGTTCTGCGCCTGTGGCACCGAGTAGTAGTTGATGTCGATCACGTTATCGAGCATGCGTACAGCGGTGTTGACGGTGCGTTCCAGCTTGGCGGTGTCCAGCTTGCCGTTGACGATGTGGTTCGGCAGGTTGATCGAGCCCAGGTTGCAAACGGCGATCTCGTCCTTGTTGGTGTTCAAGGTGATCTCGGTGCACAGGTTCGAGCTGTGGACCACGCCGACGTGCTGCTGCGGGCTGCGCAGGTTGCACGGGTCTTTGAAGGTCAGCCATGGGTGGCCGGTTTCAAACAGCATGGAGAGCATTTTGCGCCACAGGTCTTTGGCCTGGATGGTCTTGAACAGCTTGACCTTGCCTGGGTATTCGGTGAGGGCTTCGTAGTACTCGTAGCGCTCTTCGAAGGCCTTGCCGGTCAGGTCGTGCAGGTCCGGGACTTCGGAGGGCGAGAACAGGGTCCACTTGCCGTCATCGAAGACGCGCTTCATGAACAGGTCAGGGATCCAGTTGGCGGTGTTCATGTCGTGGGTACGACGACGGTCATCACCGGTGTTCTTGCGCAGCTCGATGAACTCTTCAATGTCCATGTGCCAGGTTTCCAGGTAGGCACATACAGCGCCTTTGCGCTTGCCACCCTGGTTCACGGCGACGGCGGTGTCGTTCACCACTTTCAGGAACGGTACAACGCCCTGGGACTTGCCGTTGGTGCCCTTGATGTAGGACCCCAGTGCACGCACCGGGGTCCAGTCGTTGCCCAGGCCACCGGCGAATTTGGACAACATGGCGTTGTCGTGGATCGCGTGGTAGATGCCCGACAGGTCGTCCGGCACGGTGGTCAGGTAGCAGCTGGACAGCTGTGGACGCAGGGTGCCGGCGTTGAACAGGGTCGGGGTCGACGACATGTAGTCGAAGGACGACAGCAGGTTGTAGAACTCGATGGCGCGGTCTTCTTTCTGCTTCTCTTCAATCGCCAGGCCCATGGCCACGCGCATGAAGAACACTTGCGGCAGTTCGAAGCGGATACCGTCCTTGTGGATGAAGTAACGGTCGTACAGGGTTTGCAGGCCCAGGTAGGTGAACTGCTGGTCGCGCTCGTGGTTGATCGCCTTGCCGAGTTTTTCCAGGTCGAAGGTGGCCAGGACCGGGTTCAGCAATTCGAATTCGATACCCTTGGCGATGTAGGCCGGCAGGGCCTTGGCGTACAGGTCGGCCATCTCGTGGTGGGTGGCGCTGTCGGCGACTTTCAGGAAGCCCAGGCCTTCGGCACGCAGGGTGTCCATCAGCAGGCGCGCGGTCACGAACGAGTAGTTCGGCTCGCGTTCAACCAGGGTACGGGCGGTCATCACCAGGGCGGTGTTGACGTCGGTCAGGGCCACGCCGTCGTACAGGTTCTTCAGGGTTTCGCGCTGGATCAGGTCACCGTCGACTTCTTCCAGGCCTTCGCAGGCCTCGGTGATGATGGTGTTCAGGCGGCCCAGGTCGAGTGGGGCGAAGCTGCCGTCGGCCAGGGTGATGCGGATCGACGGGTGCGCTTGCACGGCAGCTTCTTCAGCCGGGGAACGTACGGCACGTTCCTTGGCGCGCGAGTCACGGTAGATCACGTAGTCGCGAGCGACTTTCTGCTCGCCGGCACGCATCAGGGCCAGTTCGACCTGGTCCTGGATTTCTTCGATGTGGATGGTGCCGCCCGATGGCATGCGACGCTTGAAGGTCGCGGTGACTTGTTCGGTCAGGCGGGCAACGGTGTCGTGGATGCGCGACGAAGCGGCAGCGGTGCCGCCTTCAACTGCAAGAAACGCTTTGGTGATGGCGACGGTGATTTTGTCATCGGTGTAAGGAACGACAGTGCCGTTACGCTTGATCACACGCAATTGGCCGGGCGCGGTGGCGGACAGATCCAGGTTCGAATCAGCAGCCTGCGGCACGGAGCCTTGCGGGTTCTCGCGAGTTGTGTCGGTTTGCATGGGGGGTTGTCTCCACATTCTATATTTATTTGGGCACCATCTCGGTGCCCACCGTTCCGTCCTGAAGCACTTACAACAGGCCTTTGGCCTGGCATAACAACTTCGGGACAGGAGGAAGGGAGCTATTCGCGCCGCTTCCATGCCGAAGTCTTCGGTTCAAGGCGTAAAAGCCTCTGGCCGTATTCCTGTTGGGTGACAGTCGCCCGGTTCAAGCGCTGCAACACCCGTACCGTTTTGCGCTGTTGAAGCGTGAAACGGTTGCCATCCGCGTGCGCGGTGTGGGCTTTCAAAAAATGCTTTGGTTAGACCAAACAGGAGCAAGAAAGGGCTTGAGTTTCTTGTCTGATTTGTGTTGGGTCTTTTCGCTCAAAACCCTACATGTAGGGTTTTTTTAGCGCCGAGCTACAAGATAATGCGTTTTGGGGGGCTTAGCAACGCACTACCTGTGGATAACGCTGTGGGTAAAATGTGTATGAAACGTGGAACAGCCGTGTAGGCCGCAGTACTGCTGGATTCAGCCGTTTGTCACCGAATATTCCAAGATAAAAACAGCCGATTGGATTTTTGAGGGCGCGAACCCTATCACAAAAAAATGCGATCACCGAATGGATTTCCCGGCTTGTGCTTGAGGGTTGGGGCATGGCTACAATCGGGGTTTGTTATGCCCTCAAAACATTACAAATAAGGTATGCCGGGCGCAGATCAAACAGGTGGATCGGGCAATCTCGCTCCCCCCTTTGACGGCACTGGCTGACTAATCCCTTGATAAAAACGAGGATCACGCATGGAGCAGGAAGCCTGGCAGGTATTGATTGTCGAGGACGACGAGCGATTGGCCGAGTTGACCCGTGATTACCTGGAGAGCAATGGCCTGCGGGTTTCGGTCGAGAGTGACGGCGCCCTGGCGGCGGCACGCATCATCGCCGAACAACCCGACCTGGTGATCCTCGACCTGATGTTGCCTGGGGAAGACGGCCTGAGCATCTGCCGCAAGGTTCGCGAGCACTACGATGGCGTGATCCTGATGCTCACCGCGCGTACCGACGACATGGACCAGGTGCTCGGCCTGGACATGGGCGCCGACGACTATGTGTGCAAACCGGTGCGGCCGCGCCTGTTGCTGGCCCGCATCCAGGCCCTGCTGCGGCGCAGCGAACCGGCGGAACCTGCCGCCGTGGAGAACCAGCGCCGCCTGCAGTTCGGCCCGCTGGTGGTCGACAACGCCCTGCGCGAAGCCTGGTTGCACGCGGGCGAAATCGAACTGACCAGCGCCGAATTCGACCTGCTGTGGCTGTTGGTGGCGAATGCCGGGCGCATCCTGTCCCGCGAAGAAATCTTTATCGCCCTGCGCGGTATCGGCTATGACGGCCAGGACCGCTCCATCGACGTGCGCATCTCGCGGATCCGGCCGAAAATCGGCGACGATCCGATCCACCCGCGCCTGATCAAGACCATTCGCAGCAAAGGCTACCTGTTCGTCCCCGAAGCCGCCGTTGATCTGCCGCTGTGAACTCGATCTTCCTGCGCATCTATGGCGGCATGTGTGCGGCGCTGATCCTGGTGGCGTTGCTCGGTGTGCTGGCCTTGCACCTGCTCAACGAGGTGCGCAGCGGCCAATACCGCGAGCGCCTGGCCCATGGCACCTTCGCGCTGATGGGTGACAACCTGCAGCCGATGAGCGCCATCGAGCGTCAGCGCGCCCTGGCGGTGTGGGAGCGCCTGCTCGGTATCCCGCTGCAATTGCGCACCCTCAGCGACGCCCAGTTGGACCTTAGCCAGCGCAATCGCCTGCAACGCGGTCAGGTCCTGGTAGAACAGACCGGCCCCCATGCGGCACGCGTGCTGCGCCTGGTCAGTGAGCGGGAGCAACTGGTGTTGACCGGCGAAGTGCAGCAGATCAGCGAACAACTGGCCCGTGCGACGATTTACCTGCTGGCCGATGAACTGGTGCGCTTCCCGGTGGCCGAACAGCCGCAACGCCTGGCCGCTATAAAAGAAGCCAAGGGTTTTGGCTTCGAGATGCACCTGATGGCCCTCGACCAGGCCGACATGGACGAAGACCAGCGTCGCCGCGTGTCGGAAGGCGATACGGTGATGGCCCTGGGCAAGGGCGGCGATTCGATCCGCGTCTTCGCCGGCATGGTCGGCACGCCCTGGGTGCTGGAAATCGGCCCACTGTTTCAAATGAATCCTTACCCGGCGCAATGGCTGATCCTGATCGCCTTGATCGGCCTGAGCCTGATTGGCCTGATCGTCTATCTATTGGTGCGTCAGCTGGAGCGGCGCCTCAAAGGCCTGGAAGCGGCCGCGACGCGTATCGCCAAGGGCAACCTGGAGGTGCGCGTGCCAGCCCGGGGTGCTGACTCGGTAGGGCGCCTGGCCGCGGCGTTCAATGGCATGGCCGAGCACTTGCAGCAATTGCTCGCCATCCAGCGCGAACTGGTGCGCGCGGTGTCCCATGAGCTGCGCACCCCGGTGGCGCGCCTGCGCTTTGGCCTGGAGATGCTCGGCGACGCGACCACCGCTGACGCCCGGCGCAAATACCTGGAAGGCATGGACAGCGATATCCAGGACCTCGATGGCCTGGTGGATGAGATGCTCACGTATGCGCGCCTGGAACAGGGCGCGCCGGAGCTGAATTTCCAACGGGTCGACCTCGATGCGCTGCTCGATCAGGTCATCGGCGAATTATCGCCACTGCGCCCTCAAGTCGCGGTGAGTCGGGGCATTTGCCTGTCTTCGGCGCATTGGGATGACGCCTGGGTCGACGCCGAACCGCGCTATCTGCACCGCGCCCTGCAAAACCTGGTGAGCAATGCCATGCGCCACGCCCAGGGCCAGGTCTTGATCAGTTACCAGGTGGGGCAGGTGCGCTGCCGTATCGATGTGGAAGATGATGGCCCCGGTGTGCCGGAGAGTGCCTGGGAGCGCATTTTCACGCCGTTCCTACGCCTGGATGACAGCCGCACCCGCGCCTCTGGCGGGCATGGGTTGGGGTTGTCGATTGTGCGGCGGATCATTTATTGGCACGGCGGGCGGGCGTTGATCAGCAAGAGCAACAACTTGGGTGGGGCTTGCTTTAGCCTGAGTTGGCCGCGAGACCAGGATAAGCCTTGATAGTGCTCTCGCCGGCAAGCCGGCTCGTGCATTTGCAGTGCATTCCCTTGCCGGCGCCAGCGCCCTATCAGGCGCCTACCGCCACCAGGCTCAACAGCTGTCCGTCATCCAGCGCAAACTGCCCCGTCAATTCCTTGCCATGGCACCACTCTTCGGACAAATCCGTCAGCAGTCGCAGCCGCAGGTGACCGGCCTCTGACCACTCCACCACCTCGGCATGCTCGAAATAGAAGCGCTTCTGCACGATCGGATAAAGCGCCTTGAACAGACTCTCCTTGGCCGAAAACGTCAGCGTCACCAGCAAGGCGACCTGTTCGCGAGGGAGGGCGGCCATGCGCTGCAGTTCATCGGCGGTCAGGATTTCCCCGGCCAGGCGTTCCGCGCGTTCCAGGCTCAGGATGTTCTCCAGGTCCATGCCCAGCCCGCGCCATTGCGCCTTGTGCCCGACAATCGCGGCGGCATGCCCGGTGCTGTGGGTGATCGAGCCACTGATATGCGCCGGCCACACCGGTGCGCGGTCGTCGCCAATCGCCGGCACACAATCCAGGTGATCCAGCCGTTGCAGGGCAGCGCGGGCACACAGTCGACCGGCAAGAAACTCGGCCTGGCGCTTGGCCACCGAGCGCTGGATGCTCGGCGGTGGCGGCACGGCGCTGCGCTGGAAATCCCCGTCAGCCAGCAAGGCCGGGTCAAACCGGGTGCTGAGAAATACCGTGCCCGGCAAGGGGGCGGGCAGCGGCCAGTGGGCATCGAGTGGGGTGCAGCAAGCGGGTAGGGGATTCATGGGCGGTATTTTGCCGAGTTGCTGCGCCGCCGGATAGCCCGCAACGGTTCAGGCGAGGTTCAGAGCCTGTTCAGGGGGAGTTCAGGGGCGTTTGCGTAGGCTGGTCTCAACACACCACAGCCCTGCGCGTATGAGGTAACACCATGACTGCGATCAAAAAGCTGATGTTGGCGTTGACCATGCTGAGTGCCACTGCCGGGGTCCAGGCCTCCGATGGCGCCTTTGCAGGATTCGGTCGTGAGAAAACCAAGAAAACCAGCACGCTGATCCAGCGTGTGAGTTTCGAAGAGGCGGGCAGCCAGCCCACGCCTTGGGGCCAGTCCCTGGGCCTTGCGGCCCCGCAGCAGGGCTATCGCGCCGGTTATCAACACCTGACCGGCCAGTACAATGGCATTAAAATGCGCCAGCAAGACTTGCAGGGCCGCTATGATATCCCCCTGTCGGACAGTTGATTTGCTTTGGAGAGCCTTATGAAATTGCTGGTGGTGGAAGATGAGGCGCTGCTGCGTCATCACCTGTTTACCCGCCTGACCGACAGTGGGCATGTGGTCGAGGCCGTGGCCAACGCCGAAGAGGCCCTGTACCAGACCGGCCAATTCAATCATGACCTGGCGATCATTGACCTCGGCCTGCCCGGCATGGGCGGCCTGGACCTGATCCGCCAATTGCGCGCCCAGGCCAAGACCTTCCCGATCCTGATCCTCACCGCGCGCGGCAACTGGCAGGACAAGGTCGAAGGCCTGGCGGCGGGCGCCGACGACTACGTGGTCAAGCCGTTCCAGTTCGAAGAGCTGGAGGCGCGGATGAATGCCTTGTTGCGCCGCTCCAGCGGCTTTACCCAATCGACCATCGTCGCCGGGCCGTTGCTGCTGGACCTCAATCGCAAGCAGGCGTCCCTTGACGAACAGCCGCTGGCACTGACCGCCTACGAATACCGGATCCTCGAATACCTGATGCGCCATCACCAGCAAGTGGTGGCCAAGGACCGTTTGATGGAGCAGCTCTACCCCGATGACGACGAGCGCGATCCAAACGTGATCGAAGTGCTGGTCGGCCGCCTGCGCCGCAAACTCGAAGGCCCGGCGGGGTTCAAGCCGATCGACACCGTGCGCGGCCTGGGCTACCTGTTCAATGAGCGCTGCCGTTGATTCGCTCGCTACGCGTGCGCTTAATGCTGGCGGCCGCCACCCTGGCCGTGCTGTTCATGCTGGGTTTGTTGCCGGCCATGCAGGGGGCGTTCAGCCTGGCGTTGCAGGATTCCATCGAGCAGCGCCTGGCGTCGGATGTCACTACCCTGATTTCGGCGGCACGCGTCGAAAACAACCGGCTACTGATGCCGGCGCAGTTGCCTGACGAACGTTTCAACCTGACTGACAGCCGCCTGTTGGGCTACATCTACGACCGTGAGGGCCATCTGGTGTGGCGCTCGCGGGCGACCAAAGAAGAAAACATCAACTACAAGCCGCGCTATGACGGACGCGGCAATGAATTTGCGCGGATTCGCGAAGCCAACGGCCAGGAATTCTTTGTCTATGACGTCGAGGTCAAGCTGCTCGGCGGCAAGAGCGCGGCGTTCAGTATCGTCGCCCTGCAGCCGGTGCGCGAATATCAGCTGACCCTCGAAGGCCTGCGCGAAAACCTGTACCTGGGCTTCGGCGCAGCCTTGCTGGTGCTGCTGACGTTGCTATGGCTGGGCCTGACCTGGGGCCTGCAAGCCTTGCGGCGCCTGAGCCAGGAACTCGACCAGATCGAAGGCGGCACCCGCGAAAGCCTCAGCGAAGAACATCCCCGCGAACTGCTGCGCCTGACCGGCTCGCTCAACCGTTTGCTGCACAGCGAGCGCGAGCAACGGGCGCGCTATCGCGACTCCCTCGACGACCTGGCCCACAGCCTGAAAACCCCGCTGGCAGTATTGCAGGGCGTAAGCGAGGACATGGCCCAGCGTCCGGAAGACCGCGACCAGGCCTGGGTCCTGCAATCGCAGATCGAGCGCATGAGCCAGCAGATCAGCTACCAGTTGCAGCGCGCGAGCCTGCGCAAAAGCGGTCTGGTACGCCACCAGGTGCGCCTGGAACCGGTGCTGCAAAGCCTGTGCGACACGCTGGACAAGGTCTACCGCGACAAACGCGTGACCGTGTCTTTTGATCTGCCGGAAGAGTGCGACGTACCGATCGAGAAAGGCGCCTTGCTCGAATTGCTCGGTAACCTGCTGGAAAACGCCTACCGGCTGTGCCTGAGCGAAGTGCGCATCAGCCTGGTGGAAAGCCTGGAAGGCACCGAGCTGTGCATTGAGGACGATGGGCCCGGGGTGCCACCGGATCAGCGTGCACGGATCCTGCAGCGGGGCGAGCGGCTGGACCGCCAGCATCCGGGGCAGGGCATTGGCCTGGCGGTGGTCAAGGACATCATTGAAAGCTACAGCGCGCGGCTGACCCTGGGTGATTCACCATTGGGTGGGGCGGCGTTCAAGATTCACTTTCCGGCGGTGTGAGCTTTATCGGCGGTGACGGCCTCATCGCCGGCAACACACCTCTAACTTTCCTGCGCGCGGTACGCCCCCGGCGTCAGCCCCGTCCACTTCTTGAACGCCCGATGAAACGCCGACGGTTCGGAAAATCCCAACTGCTCGGCGATCTCCTGCAATGACAGATCCGCCCGCCCCAGGTGATAGATGGCGATGTCCCGCCGCAGCTCATCCTTGAGTGCCTGGAAACTGGTGCCTTCCTCTCGCAGATGCCGGCGCAGGGTTTGCGGGCTGATGTGCAGGTGCTGGGCGACGGCTTCCAGGTCCGGCCAGGGCGTGCGGTCGCGGCTCAGCAGGCGCCGCAGTTGGCTGCTCAGGCTGTCGCCCTCATCGGGGCGCGACAGCAAATCCGCCGGCGAGCGTTCCAGGAAGTGCTTGAGCGTACGCTCGTCCTGCAGCAGCGGCAGGCTCAGGTAGCGGCTGGGAAATACCAGGCTGCTGCTCGAGGCGCCGAACACCAGGGTGCACGGAAACAGCAGGTCGTATTCAGTGGCATGGGCCGGCATCGGGTAGCTGAATGTGGCCTGGTGCAGCCGAATCCGTTGGCCGATCAGCCAACTGCCCAGGCGGTGCCAGATCACCAGCAGGCATTCGCTGAGGAAATGGTCCGGGTCCCACAGTTGCGAGTCGTCGAGGCTCAAGCGGGCCATGTCGCCTTCGCGGGTCAGCTGCCAGCGCGGACCTTGTGGGAATAGGCTATAAAATAATAAGCCGCGTTCCAGCGCTTTCTCCAGGGTGCGGCAGTGGATCAGCGCGTGGCACATCATGGCGAAAGTGCCGCGTTTGCTTGGGCCGTCGGCAAAGCCCAGGTATTCGTCGTCCAGCGCCAGCCAGAGCATTTGCAGCAGTCGGGTAAATTGCTCCGGTGCAATACGGGCGCGAGGTTCGCTCAGTAATTGCGGGGTAATACCGACCTGCAACAACAGGCCCGAATAATCGTAGCCGGCTCGGCGTGCACCGCCGAGGGCCGCCCGGGCGTAATGACTGGCGATGGTACGTTCACGCATGCGAAGGCCTCGTCCATGGAGTGGCCGATGGTAGCCACCCCCTGGGAGAGGGACAAGGCGGATATCCGCCAAATTGTAGGACGGGATTGGGCGAGTGGGCGGAAATCCGCCACCTGTTTGCCTGCGTTAGAAGGGGCCGGAAATCCCCCAGCCCTGATGTCTAAAGGCCTGTAGGATTTTTACCAAAGCTGGCACGCCGTTTGCGATACATACAACAGCGCAGGCCTGGTCCTACAAGCCTCGCAAACAACAAATCCCTCCAGTGCAGGAGGGTTCGCAATTCAAGTGTCGTGGGCAATGGCGGATATTTGCCACACGGGACGATTGAGGAACTTTGCAATGACGACTCGTCAGCCAATCTACAAATCCCTGTATTTCCAGGTGATCGTTGCAATCGTTATCGGTATTTTGCTCGGTCACTTCTACCCACAGACCGGCGTGGCCCTCAAGCCACTGGGTGACGGCTTTATCAAGCTGATCAAAATGGTCATCGCCCCGATCATCTTCTGCACCGTTGTCAGCGGCATCGCTGGCATGCAAAGCATGAAATCGGTCGGCAAAACCGGCGGCTACGCGCTGCTGTACTTCGAAATCGTTTCCACCATCGCCCTGCTGATCGGCCTGATCGTCGTCAACGTTGTGCAACCGGGCGCCGGCATGCACATCGACGTGGCGACCCTGGACGCCTCCAAAGTCGCGGCCTACGTGACTGCCGGTGCAGACCAGAGCGTGGTTGGCTTTATCCTCAATGTGATCCCGAACACTATCGTCGGTGCGTTCGCCAACGGTGACATCCTGCAAGTGCTGATGTTCTCGGTGATCTTCGGTTTCGCCCTGCATCGCCTGGGTGCCTACGGCAAGCCGGTCCTGGACTTCATCGATCGCTTCGCGCACGTGATGTTCAACATCATCAACATGATCATGAAGCTCGCCCCAATCGGTGCCCTGGGCGCCATGGCGTTCACCATCGGTGCCTACGGTGTCGGTTCGCTGGTGCAACTGGGCCAGCTGATGATCTGCTTCTACATCACCTGCATCCTGTTCGTGGTCGTGGTGCTGGGCGCCATCTGCCGCGCGCACGGTTTCAGCGTGCTGAAGCTGGTTCGCTACATCCGTGAAGAACTGCTGATCGTGCTGGGTACTTCCTCCTCCGAATCCGCACTGCCACGCATGCTGATCAAGATGGAGCGCCTGGGCGCGAAGAAGTCCGTTGTAGGCCTGGTGATCCCGACTGGCTACTCGTTCAACCTCGACGGTACTTCGATCTACCTGACCATGGCTGCCGTGTTCATCGCCCAGGCGACTGACACCCACATGGACATCACCCACCAGATCACCCTGCTGCTGGTGCTGCTGCTGTCCTCCAAAGGCGCTGCAGGCGTGACCGGTAGCGGCTTCATCGTACTGGCTGCAACCCTGTCGGCCGTCGGCCACCTGCCGGTTGCCGGCCTGGCGCTGATCCTGGGTATCGACCGCTTCATGTCCGAAGCCCGCGCGCTGACCAACCTGGTCGGTAACGCCGTTGCCACCATCGTCGTGGCCAAGTGGGTCAAGGAACTGGACACCGACAAGCTCCACAGCGAGTTGGCTTCCGGCGGTACCGGCATCTCCGACACCCGTGTGGAAGATGACCTGGGCGTCGCCGAAGGTCCTGCTCCTGCTTCGGTGAAGTAAGCGCTTCCCGGTGTGAATTGACACCGACGCTTCGCACAAACGCCCCGACTTGTTCGGGGCGTTTGCGTTTCGGGTGGATCACTTTTTCGATTTTTTGATTTACATTAAGTAAACACTTCATCAGATTGCATTGAAGCCCGTCTTTATCGGACTGCCATTCACCTGGGTCGGTCTACGCTGATGAAACTCGCGCAGGGTTGCCCGTTCTAAAATCCATTGGCCAGCCGCTTGGCTGCGCTGCACGCTTGCAGGAGTGTTGATGGACAGTGTGGATCTGAATGTCTTGCGCAGCGTGCTCGAATGGCGTCGCGCCGGTCAGCCGGTGGTGTTGTACAGCGTGGTCCAGACCTGGGGCAGTGCACCACGGCCGCCGGGGGCCATGTTGGCGCTGCGTGGCGACGGCGTGGTGATCGGCTCGGTGTCCGGCGGTTGCATCGAGGATGACCTGATTGCGCGCTTGCAGGACGGCCGCCTGGCCGGTGACGGACCGCCGGTGCAGTTGGTCACCTACGGCGTCACCCGCGATGAAGCGGCGCGCTTCGGCCTGCCTTGCGGCGGCACGCTGCGCCTGACCGAGGAGCGTGTGCAGGATTGGGACTGGGTCGCGCAATTGCTGGCGCGCTGCGAAGCGCATGAAATTGTCGCCCGCGAGTTGGACCTGGCCACTGGCGCCGTGACCCTGAGCAGCGCGAGCAAGACCGACATCGTCAGCTTTGATGGCGAGCGCTTGCGGGCCATCTACGGCCCGCGCTGGCGCCTGCTGTTGATCGGTGCCGGGCAGCTGTCACGCTACGTGGCGGAAATGGCGCGCTTGCTGGATTTCGAAGTCCTTATCTGCGACCCACGCGACGAATTTGTCTACGGCTGGGAAGAGCAGCATGGCCGCTTTGTGCCGGGCATGCCGGATGAGGCTGTGTTGAATATCCAGACCGATGAGCGCACCGCTATCGTCTGCCTGACCCACGACCCGCGGCTGGACGACATGGCCTTGCTGACGGCGTTGAATTCCAGCGCGTTCTACATCGGCGCGCTGGGGTCACGGGTCAACAGCCAGAAGCGCCGGGAAAACCTCGCGGCGCTGGGCTTGTCTGCCGAGGCAATCGCGCGTTTGCACGGGCCGATTGGTTTGCATATCGGTAGCCATACGCCGTCGGAGATCGCGTTGTCGCTGATGGCGGAAATTGTCGCGATCAAGAATGGCGTAGCGCCAATGCAGAAAAAGCCGCTGCCGGTGGTGGCGGAGTGACGATTACCGCGATTGTTTTGGCGGCCGGCCAGGGCCGTCGTTTTCGTGCCGAGGCCGGCGCCGATCAAGACAAGTTGCTCGCCGATTGCGTCGGCCTGGATGGCGTGACGCGGCCGGTGATCGAACAGGTGCTTTTGGCGCTGCCGCCGCGGGTGGTAAAACGCTGGGTGGTGACTTCGCCGGAGCGCCTTGAGGTGATTCGCTTGGCGCAAGCCTACGGCTGCGAAGTGTTGCTGCTGGATTCAGCAGGGATGGGCGACAGCATTGCGGCGGCCGTCGCGGCCAGTGGCACCGCTGAAGGTTGGCTGGTGGTGCTGGGGGATATGCCGTTTGTGCAGTCGTCGAGCATCGAGCGGGTGATCGCTGCGCTGGAGGAGGGCGGTATCAGCGTGCCGCTGCAGGATGGGCAGTATGGGCATCCCGTGGCGTTTGACCGGGCGCTGGCACCGGGCCTGATGGCGCTGACCGGTGACCGAGGGGCCAGGCCGCTGTTTGCACAGGCGACCGTCAGCGAGGTGTCGGTAGATGATCCGGGCGTACTCTGGGACGTCGACCTGCCGCAGAGTTTGAATTTCTCCCCCATCCAACGGTAGGAGCCGGCCAGCCAGCGCCTGCAGGCGAATGGATTCCAGGGATAAAGCTTGGTTTCTTGCGCTCAATAAAAAGCCCCGCCTGATCACTCAGGCGGGGCTTTTTAGTGGCGGTTGGAATCAGACGAGAGGTTTAGGCTCGTGCTCTTCTTCCAGGGCCTTTGGGTGGTGCTCTGCCACTTCTTCGACGGCGCGCGGGGCTTCGTCGACGATCGGGGCAGTGTGTTCAACCACGGCTTCAGCGGCCGGGGCCGGTGCTTCGGCGGCAGCAGCTGCTGCAGCGGCGGCCTCGGCTTCTTTGCGACGACGGCGCACTTCACGTGGATCGTTCGGCGCACGACCATTTTCGGTCAGGGCGCTGGCAGGTGCTGCTTCAACCACCGGAGCGGCGACTTCGGCAACCACTGGCGCTTCAACCACTGGCTGAGGCTCGACCACCGGCGCAGGCTCGGCAACCACGGCTTCGACCACCGGCGCTGGCGCTTGCTCTACCACAGGGGCAGGTGCTGGCGCTTCAACCGGGGCGGCTGGCTCAGGGGCCGTCCACTGGAAGGCGGTCTGTTCTTCGCGAACTTCACGCACTGCCGGGGCAGCCTCTTCGACAACCGGGGCTTCAGCTGGTGCTTCAACGGCGGCTTCAATCACAGGCTGAGGCTCAACCACCGGTGCTGGCTCGATAGCGGCCACTTCGGCTTCCGGCTGGGCTTCGCGAACTTCGCGAACCACCGGAGCCACTTCCACTTCCGGCACCACTGGGGCTTCGATCGGGGTGGTGGCTTCTACGACCGGTGCTTCAACAGCTGGCGCTTCTTCCACTGGGGTGTGCGCGACAGGTGCTTCAACCACAACGGTTTCTTCGACAGCGGCGGTAGCGCGTTCAGCTTGCTCGTGCGCCTGGGCTTCAGCAGGGGCGCTGATCACCGAGCTGGCCACTGCAGCGGTAACGGCCAGACCTGCAGCCAGTTCGGCGCCGGTCGGTTCGCTGGTCGCGGCTTCTGCGTTTTCGCCGGCTTCTTCCGAGCCTTCGATCACATTGCCGTTGGCATCACGCTGACGCTCACGACGGTTGCTGCGACGACGCTGGCCACGGGAGCGGCGGCGTGGACGATCGCCTTCGGCGTTGTCCTGACCGTCGTCCTGCAGTTGCTCTTCGCCGGTCAGCACTTCTTCTTCGCTGGCAGCAGCGGCTTGCTCGGCACGCGGCTGGCGCTCTTCACGCGGTGGGCGCGGCTGGCGCTCTTCGCGAGGGGCGCGCTCTTCGCGTGGCTGGCGAGCTGGACGCTCTTCAGCAGCGACAGCGCCGGCAGCAGCGGCAACGGCAGGTGCAGCGTCCAGCGGCTCGCGCAGTTCACGCACGCGTTCTTCACGCTCGCCACGTGGCTTGCGATCTTCACGCGGTGCACGTGGAGTACGCGGTGCGCGCTCTTCACGCGGTGCGCGTTCTTCACGGGCTACGGCTGGTGTGTCTTCACGGGCTTCGCGTGGCGCGCGCTCTTCGCGGGGTGCGCGTTCTTCACGTGGAGCACGTTCTTCGCGAGGCTTGCGCTCTTCGTCACGGCGACCGTTGCGGTTACGGCTTTGCTGGCGACCGTTGCGACGCTCTTCGTTACGGGCTGGACGCTCAGCGGCAGGTTTTTCAACCACCACCGGCGCGGCCGGCTCTTCCTTGGTGGCGAACAGGCTGACCAGCGACTTCACCAGGCCCTTGAACAGGCTTGGCTCAGGCAGGGCGGCCGGCGCGGCAACCGGGGCGGCAACTTCAGTCGGTACCGGTGCGTTGGCACGCGCCGGTGCCGTCTTCACGGCTGCTTCCTGGCGAACCAGGGTGCGGGTCGCAGCGGCTGGCTGGACTTCTTCCACTTCGGCAGCGGCAGCGGCGATTTCGTAGCTGGACTGGCCGCTGTGGGCTTCCGGGCTGTCGTCGCGCAGGCGCTGCACTTCGAAGTGCGGGGTCTCGAGGTGATCGTTCGGCAGGATCACGATGCGGGCACGGGTGCGCAGTTCGATCTTGGTGATCGAGTTGCGTTTTTCGTTGAGCAGGAAGGCTGCAACCGGGATCGGCACTTGCGCGCGGACTTCGGCGGTGCGGTCTTTCAGGGCTTCTTCTTCGATCAGGCGCAGGATCGCCAGCGACAGCGATTCAACATCACGGATGATGCCGGTGCCGTTGCAGCGTGGGCAAACGATGCCGCTGCTCTCACCCAGGGATGGGCGCAGGCGCTGACGGGACATTTCCAGCAGGCCGAAGCGCGAAATGCGGCCAACTTGCACGCGGGCACGGTCGGCTTCCAGGCATTCGCGGACTTTCTCTTCCACGGCGCGCTGGTTCTTGGCGGGGGTCATGTCGATGAAGTCGATCACGATCAGGCCGCCGATGTCACGCAGGCGCAGCTGGCGGGCGATTTCTTCAGCCGCTTCCAGGTTGGTCTGCAGGGCGGTTTCTTCGATGTCGCTACCTTTCGTGGCGCGCGCCGAGTTGATGTCGATGGACACCAGGGCTTCGGTCGGGTCGATCACGATGGAGCCGCCGGAAGGCAGTTCGACGACGCGCTGGAAAGCGGTCTCGATCTGGCTTTCGATCTGGAAACGGTTGAACAGCGGCACGCTGTCTTCGTAGAGCTTGATCTTGCTGGCGTACTGCGGCATTACCTGGCGGATGAAGGTCAGGGCTTCGTCCTGGGCTTCAACGCTGTCGATCAGCACTTCGCCGATGTCCTGGCGCAGGTAATCGCGGATAGCGCGGATGATCACGTTGCTTTCCTGGTAGATCAGGAATGGCGCGGAACGATCCAGGGACGCTTCCTTGATGGCGGTCCACAGTTGCAGCAGGTAGTCGAGGTCCCACTGCATTTCTTCGCTGCTGCGACCCAGGCCGGCAGTGCGAACGATCAGGCCCATGTCGGCCGGTGCGATCAAACCGTTCAGCGCTTCACGCAGTTCGTTGCGCTCTTCGCCTTCGATGCGACGGGAAATACCGCCGGCACGCGGGTTGTTCGGCATCAGTACCAGGTAACGACCGGCCAGGCTGATGAAGGTGGTCAGGGCGGCGCCCTTGTTGCCACGTTCTTCTTTTTCGACCTGGACGATGACTTCCTGGCCTTCGCTCAGGACGTCCTTGATGTTCACGCGGCCTTCAGGGGCTTTCTTGAAGTATTCGCGGGAGATTTCTTTGAGGGGCAGGAAGCCGTGGCGCTCGGAGCCGAAATCGACAAAGGCAGCCTCAAGGCTTGGTTCGATGCGAGTAATACGGCCTTTGTAGATGTTGGCCTTCTTTTGCTCGCGTGCACCGGATTCGATGTCCAGGTCGTAGAGGCGTTGGCCATCTACCAGTGCAACACGCAACTCTTCGGGTTGAGTTGCGTTAATCAGCATTCTTTTCATGTTGTACCGTCGGTTTCCGGGCTGCCGGAAACGGCGTTCGGCACACACGACTTCTCACGGTCGGTGTCAGGTGCGTCAAGAGTGGTTGGCCACTCCAGTGTCCAGCAAAACCTGCCAATTGGGCCGGTATCGCGACGGACGCGTCCTGCTTGTTAGCGGTGGTGACAAAGGCACCACTTCAACAAAAGCTAAGGTCAGGAGGAGGAATCAACCGGCGACTGTGGACGAGATGAAGCGTCTAAATATAAGCCTAGTGCTACACGGTCCGACGGTTGTGCATCTCCACCCTACACGTATCCCTGATAATTCGGGTGCTGCCGCGCGCAGAATCCGCAGCGGGTTGGCATTTACCGTGTTCTCCAATGGGGAGTCCACGCTCATGGCTAAACAAGACTAGGTGTGGGCGACTGCGCTCTCACTCAGCTCTTAACAGGCGTTGTTTCCGAAACATTCGCCATGGTCTGGCCCAAGACTGACTGCACTTTGTGAACTGGCCGTAAATATCGGCGCAGAATGCGAGTATTCACTCTGCTTTCTGCACTCGCTTCAGGCCTCATGTCACCTGCGCTTGTTACAATCTCGAGCCTTCCAGGGTGGCGAAAGCCCCGTAGGACGGCCTCGCGTCCTGATGAATTGCGATGGTCAGGGCCGGCAGTTTGCCGCAAGTCCTCTGTCCAGGCCGCTTTTGGCGGCGTTCGCGACTATAGCAGTAATGATTAAGTGCTTCAATTCCATAAAAAATTGTTATCATCGCCGCCATGACGACTACCGCCCCCCAGACCCCCAGCGTCCAGCTGCTCGAGGTCTCGCCGGAATATGCCGGCCAACGCATCGACAATTTTCTCCTGGCCAGGCTCAAAGGCGTGCCCAAGACCTTGATTTACCGCATCTTGCGTAAAGGTGAAGTGCGCGTGAACAAGGGCCGCATCAAGCCCGAGTACAAGTTGCAGGCGGGCGATATCGTCCGCGTGCCACCGGTGCGCGTGCCAGAACGCGACGAGCCTGTGCCGTTGGCCCAGGGCCTGTTGCAGCGCCTTGAAGCCTCGATTGTCTTCGAAGATAACAAGCTGATCGTGATCAACAAGCCCTGCGGCATTGCGGTTCACGGCGGCAGCGGCCTGAATTTCGGCGTGATCGAAGCCTTTCGTCAGTTGCGCCCGGATGCCAAGGAGCTGGAGCTGGTCCACCGCCTGGACCGTGACACCTCCGGCCTGCTGATGATTGCCAAAAAGCGCAGCATGTTGCGCCACCTGCACACCGCCCTGCGTGGCGATGGCGTGGACAAGCGCTACATGGCGCTGGTGCGCGGCAACTGGGCCAGTTCGATCACGAGCGTTCGTGCGCCGTTGCAGAAGAGCAACCTGCGTTCCGGCGAGCGCATGGTCGAAGTGGACGAGGAGGGCAAAGAAGCCCTGACCCTGTTCAAGGTGCTGCGCCGTTTCGGCGATTTCGCCACCCTGGTCGAGGCCAAGCCGGTCACCGGGCGTACCCATCAGATTCGCGTCCACACGCTGCACGCAGGCCACTGCATTGCCGGTGACACCAAGTACGGCGATGAGGATTTCTCCAAGGAGATCCGCGACCTGGGCGGCAAGCGCCTGTTCCTGCACGCCTACATGCTCACTGTCCCGCTGCCCGACGGCGGCGAGCTGAAGCTGCAGGCGCCGGTCGATGAGATGTGGGCCAAGACCGTGGAGCGTTTGAGTGTCGCACCTTGATTACAAACTGCTGATTTTCGATTGGGACGGCACCCTGTGTAATTCCATTGGCCGGATTGTCGAGTCGATGCACGCCGCTTCGACCCGTTCCGGCTACGCACTGTGCAGCGACCTGGCGGTCAAGGGCATTATCGGCCTGGGCTTGCCCGAGGCGATTCGCACCCTGTACCCGCAGATCAGCGACGCTGAGCTGGTGGCGTTCCGCGACCATTACGCCGATCACTACATTGCGCTGGAGGCCACGCCTTCGCCGTTGTTCGAGGGCGTGATGCAGTCGTTGGAAGCGTTTCGCGCCGAGGGGTATCACCTCGCTGTTGCCACCGGCAAGGCCCGTCGCGGGCTGGATCGGGTGCTCAAGGCGCATGGTTTTGAAGACTTCTTCGATATCACCCGCGCCGCGGATGAAACTGCCAGCAAACCTCACCCTCTGATGCTTGAGCAGATCCTGGCGCATTGTGGTGTAGCGCCGCGCCAGGCACTGATGGTGGGCGATGCTTCTTTCGACCTGATGATGGCGCGCAATGCCGGCATGGACAGCGTGGCGGTCAGCTACGGTGCCCAGGCAGCTGAAGCCTTGCAGCAATACGAGCCCAGGCTGACGATTGATCATTTTTCTGAACTGCAGGCCTGGCTCAGCCAGGCCCGATAAGTCTTTGCTGGGGTTAATGGCATGAGTGACGAGTGGAAAGCGCCCGAAAAGGCCGATAGCAGTGATGACAAGAGCTGGAAGCTGCTGGAGAAAACCCTCCTGGCCAGTGTCCAGGAGCAGCGCCGGGCACGGCGTTGGGGGATTTTCTTCAAGTTGCTGACCTTTGTCTGGCTTATTGCCATGCTCGCGTTGTTCAGCCCGTTGATGGACATGGAAAAAAGCGCAACCCGCGGCGCCAACTACACCGCCCTGATTGAAGTGCGCGGGGTGATTGCCGACAAGGAGTCGGCCAGCGCCGACAATATTGTCAGCAGCCTGCGTGCCGCGTTCGAAGATCCCAAGGTCAAGGGTGTGATCCTGCGCATCAACAGTCCTGGCGGCAGCCCGGTGCAATCGGGTTATGTGTATGACGAGATTCGTCGTCTGCGCGGCCTGCACCCGGATATCAAGCTGTACGCGGTGATTTCCGACCTGGGTGCCTCGGGCGCCTATTACATCGCCAGCGCTGCTGACCAGATCTATGCCGACAAGGCCAGCCTTGTCGGTTCCATCGGTGTAACGGCGGCCGGTTACGGCTTTGTCGGCACCATGGAGAAGCTCGGCGTGGAGCGTCGCACCTACACCTCGGGTGAGCACAAGGCCTTCCTCGACCCGTTCCAGCCGCAAAAGGCCGATGAAACCCAGTTCTGGCAGGGCGTGCTCGACACCACCCACCGTCAATTCATCGCCAGCGTGAAGCAGGGGCGCGGTGATCGCCTCAAGGACAAAGACCATCCGGAGCTGTTCTCCGGGCTGGTGTGGTCGGGCGAGCAGGCGTTGCCGCTGGGCTTGATCGATGGCCTGGGCAGTGCCAGCTCGGTGGCGCGCGATGTGATTGGCGAGAAAGAGCTGGTGGATTTCACGGTTGAGGAATCGCCGTTTGATCGCTTCTCCAAGCGGCTGGGTGCCAGCGTGGCCGAGAAGCTGGCGTTCTACATGGGCTTCCAAGGCCCGAGCCTGCGCTGATCCAGCAGGTGCATCGATTCACATGTGGGAGCGGGCTTGCCCGCGATAGCAGTTGGCCAGTCGACATTTATAGTGGCAGGACCACCGCTATCGCAGGCAAGCCAGCTCCCACAGTAGTTTGGTGGTGGGCTTAGGGGATTTGCACGCCTTCGGCCAGCAGCATGTCGACCAGTCGTATCAATGGTAGGCCCACTAAGCTGGTCGAGTCCGGCCCTTCGGTGCTCTGGAACAGGCTCACACCCAAGCCTTCAGCCTTGAAGCTCCCTGCGCAGTCATACGGCTGCTCGATCCGCAGATAGCGCTCAACACGCTCAACGTCCAGCTCACGCATGTGCACGGTAAACGGCACACAGTCGACCTGGCAGTGCCCTGTCTCGCTGTTCAGCAGTGCCAGGCCCGTCAGAAAGCTCACACGCTTGCCGCTGGCTGCCAGCAATTGTTCGCGGGCGTTCTCGAAGGTGTGGGGCTTGCCGATGATCCGGCCGTCGAGCGCGGCCACTTGGTCGGAGCCAATGATCAAATGGCCTGGATGACGTGCGGCGAGGGCGCGAGCTTTCTCTTCGGCCAGGCGCTTGACCAGGTCGACGGCGGATTCATTTGCACGGTGGCTTTCGTCGATATCCGGCGAGCTGCAGATGAACGGCACGTGCAGGCGGCTGAGCAATTCCCGGCGATAAACCGAGCTGGATGCGAGTAATAAAGGCAGCATGGGCGTCTCCTCAAGGCAGCCGGGGATTCTAGCGGGGCGACCGGCTGACGCACAGGGCTGAATTTCCTTTGACATGGCTGGGTGCATCCCTATAATGCTGCGCCTATGTTGAATGACCCGATTCCACCTCACGTTGACCCGCGCAAATTGGCTGATCGTGGCACCTCCCTTCAAGGTGAGTTGCTGCTGGCCGATTTGGAGAGACTCTGCGACCCGCTTTCCGACACTGTCGGTACGGTGCAGGCCAAATTCGTTTTTGAACGAGATGAACGTAAATCTGTGGTAATTCACAGCTTTATCGACACCGAAGTCAAAATGGTTTGCCAGCGTTGTCTTGAGCTGGTCACCCTGCCGATCCACAGCGAGTGCAGTTATGCTGTGGTGAAGGAGGGTGCGAATACCCAGTCGTTGCCGAAAGGTTATGACGTGCTGGAACTGGGCGAAGATCCTTTGGATCTGCATGCACTGATCGAGGAGGAGCTTTTGCTCGCCTTGCCCATTGTGCCTGCTCATCATCCGGAAGAATGCCAGCAGCCGGCGGGCCTCGATGACGAGCCCGAACCGAGCGAGGACGAGGTAACGCGGTCCAACCCGTTCAGTGTATTGGCGCAGTTAAAGCGTGACCCAAACGTTTAGGAGTTAATCAATTATGGCTGTTCAGCAGAACAAAAAATCCCGCTCCGCCCGTGACATGCGCCGTTCGCACGACGCTCTCGAGGCTAGCACCCTGTCCGTAGAAAAGACCACCGGTGAAGTTCACCTGCGTCACCACGTATCGCCAGAAGGCGTATACCGTGGCCGTAAAGTGATCGACAAGGGCGCTGACGAGTAATCACTTGTCTGCCCTAGTCATCGCGATTGACGCAATGGGCGGGGACTTCGGTCCCCGCAGCATTGTTCAGGCCTGCATTGCCAGCCTGTCTGCCACACCCTCGCTGCACCTGACCCTTGTCGGTCAACCCTCCCTTCTTGAAGAACTGATTGCCAGCCATCCGGCGGTGGATCCCGCGCGCCTGACGATTACACCAGCCAGCGAAACCATCAGCATGGATGACAAGCCGGCGGCAGCCCTGCGCGGCAAGCCCGACTCTTCGATGCGGGTGGCCCTTGAGTTGCTGCGTGATGGCAAGGTGCAAGCCTGTGTCAGTGCCGGCAATACCGGGGCGTTGATGGCGCTGTCCCGACACGTGCTCAAGACGCTGCCGGGGATTGACCGGCCGGCGATGGTGGCCGCGATTCCGACGCAGAAAGGCTACTGCCAACTGCTGGACCTGGGGGCAAATGTCGATTGCAGTGCCGAGCACCTGTTCCAGTTCGCAGTGATGGGCTCGGTGGCTGCCGAAGCATTGGGCGTGGCGCGCCCGCGCGTGGCCTTGCTGAATATCGGTACCGAAGACATCAAGGGCAACCAGCAGGTCAAGCTGGCCGCCACCTTGCTGCAGGGCGCGCGGGGTTTGAACTACGTAGGCTTCGTCGAAGGTGATGGCCTGTACCGTGGCGAAGCGGATGTGGTGGTGTGCGACGGGTTTGTCGGCAATATCCTGCTCAAATCCAGCGAAGGCCTGGCGACCATGATTGCTGCGCGTATCGAGGCCTTGTTCAAGCAGAATCTGGCGTCGCGCCTGGTGGGTGCCCTGGCACTGCCATTGATGCGGCGCCTGCAGGCTGACCTGGCGCCGGCGCGGCATAACGGTGCGAGTTTTCTCGGCCTGCAGGGCATTGTGGTGAAGAGCCACGGTTCTGCCGGTGTGGAAGGCTTTCAGAGCGCGATTGCACGGGCCTTGATCGAGATCCAGGAAAACCTGCCGCAACGCTTGCACGGCCGTCTCGAGGACCTGTTGCCTTAGGCGAATCGGCCCGGGAATGCTTAAATGTGACCGGCCAGTTCAATTGACCATCCAATCTGTCAGTTTCGTGCGCTCCCACCGTAGGGGCGTCGATTTCCGACGACCAGATCATTAGGGGCTTGTTACATGTCTACATCCCTCGCATTCGTCTTTCCAGGGCAGGGTTCGCAGTCCCTCGGCATGCTGGCCGAGCTGGGCGCGCAATATCCGCAGGTCCTGGATACCTTCAAGGAAGCTTCCGATGCCCTGGGTTACGACCTGTGGGCACTGACCCAGCAGGGGCCGGAAGAGCAACTCAATCAAACCGACAAGACCCAGCCGGCCATCCTGACCGCTTCGATCGCCCTGTGGCGCTTGTGGCTGGCACAAGGCGGCGCGCGTCCGGCATTCGTTGCCGGTCACAGCCTGGGTGAGTACAGCGCCCTGGTGGCGGCGGGCAGCCTGACCCTGGGTGAGGCGGTCAAGCTGGTTGAACGTCGTGGCCAGTTGATGCAAGAAGCCGTTCCGGCCGGGCAGGGCGGCATGGCCGCTATCCTGGGTCTGGACGATGCCGTGGTGATCGAAGCCTGCGCCGAAGCGGCCCAGGGCGAAGTGGTCAGCGCGGTGAACTTCAACTCCCCTGGCCAGGTGGTGATCGCCGGTGCCAAGGCGGCTGTCGAACGCGCCATTGAAGGCTGCAAGGCCCGCGGTGCCAAGCGCGCCCTGCCGTTGCCGGTCAGCGTGCCGTCGCACTGTGAGCTGATGCGCCCGGCGGCCGAGCGTTTTGCCGAGTCCATCGCTGCCATCAACTGGCAGGCGCCGCAGATTCCGCTGGTGCAGAACGTCAGCGCAGCCGTGGCTGCAGACCTCGACACCCTCAAGCGCGACCTGCTGGAGCAGCTCTACAGGCCCGTGCGTTGGGTAGAATCGGTGCAGACCCTGGCTGCCAATGGCGCCACTGAACTGGTCGAGTGCGGCCCGGGCAAAGTCCTGGCCGGCCTGAACAAGCGCTGCGCCGACGGCGTGTCGACTGCCAACCTCAATACCCCGGATGCCTTCGCTGCCGCGCTTGCGGCACAGGCCTGAAACCTGATCCCCGAACTTAGGAGAAGCCTGCATGAGTCTGCAAGGTAAAGTTGCACTGGTTACCGGCGCAAGCCGTGGCATTGGCCAGGCGATCGCCCTGGAACTGGGCCGTCAGGGCGCCGTTGTGATCGGCACCGCCACTTCCGCCTCGGGTGCCGAGCGTATCGCCGCGACCCTGAAGGAAAACGGCGTACAGGGCACCGGCCTTGAGCTGAACGTGACCAGCGATGAATCCGTGGCTGCCGTACTGGCCGAGATCACCGCACAGTTCGGCGCGCCGGCGATTCTGGTGAACAATGCCGGGATTACCCGCGATAACCTGATGATGCGCATGAAAGACGACGAGTGGTACGACGTGGTCGATACCAACTTGAACAGTCTGTTTCGCCTGTCCAAGGGTGTTTTGCGCGGCATGACCAAGGCGCGTTGGGGCCGAATTATCAATATTGGCTCCGTAGTGGGTGCCATGGGCAACGCAGGCCAAGTAAACTACGCGTCCGCCAAGGCCGGTCTGGAAGGTTTCAGCCGTGCATTGGCACGTGAAGTCGGTTCGCGGTCGATTACGGTCAACTCGGTGGCCCCAGGGTTCATCGACACCGATATGACCCGCGAGCTGCCGGAAGCACAGCGTGAAGGCTTGCTGACGCAGATTCCGCTGGGCCGTCTGGGCCAGGCTCAAGAGATCGCGAATGTGGTCGCTTTCCTGGCATCCGACGGTGCGGCATACGTGACTGGGGCTACAATCCCGGTGAACGGCGGGATGTACATGAGTTAAATTGTGACGGATCGCTTCAAAAAAATGTCATACGAGCTGTCTAAAATCCGTTATAAAGCTGCAACTTAATTTATAGGCAGGTGGCCGACCGGGTACAGGGTGAAGCTTTCAGTTGAAAAGCTGAAAAGGCTTTCTATACACTTACCCACTGGCCAGCTGCCTGAATTTGTCCATTAGGAGTTAAACAAGGTATGAGCACCATCGAAGAGCGCGTCAAGAAAATCGTCGCCGAGCAACTGGGCGTTAAAGAAGAAGAAGTGGTCAACACTGCTTCCTTCGTAGAAGACCTGGGTGCCGATTCCCTTGACACCGTTGAGCTGGTGATGGCTCTGGAAGAGGAATTCGAGACCGAAATCCCGGACGAAGAAGCTGAAAAAATCACTACTGTTCAAGCTGCTATCGACTACGTTACTAGCCACCAGGCGTAATAGTTTGTAGTCGTCGCTTGCTGTTAGGGAAAAACCGCACTGCTGTAACGGCGTGCGGTTTTTTCTTTAGCCCTGATGAAAAGTGAGCGTCGAAGCAAAGTGTCGTCATCAAGAAAAAGGAGAGTGCTGTGTCGCGTAGACGCGTCGTAGTCACCGGTATGGGTATGTTGTCGCCACTGGGCACGGATGTGCCGAGCAGTTGGCAGGGCATTCTGGCTGGCCACAGTGGTATTGGTCTGATCGAACACACGGACCTTTCTGCCTATTCCACCCGTTTTGGCGGCTCGGTAAAGGGCTTCAATGTCGAGGACTATCTCTCGGTCAAGGAGTCCCGCAAACTCGACCTGTTCATTCAATACGGCCTGGCAGCCGGTTTTCAGGCAGTGCGTAACGCCGGCCTGGAAGTCACCGACGCCAACCGTGACCGCATCGGCGTGGCCATGGGTTCGGGTATTGGCGGTTTGACCAATATCGAAGAAACCAGCCGCACGCTGCATGATTCCGGCCCCCGTCGAATTTCACCGTTCTTCGTCCCGGGCTCGATCATCAATATGATTTCCGGTTTCCTGTCCATCCACCTGGGCGCACAGGGACCTAACTACGCGATCGCCACGGCGTGCACCACCGGTACGCATTGCATCGGCATGGCCGCGCGCAACATCGCCTACGACGAAGCTGACGTGATGATCGCCGGCGGCGCCGAAATGGCCGCCTGTGGCCTCGGTATGGGCGGCTTCGGTGCTTCCCGTGCGCTGTCGACCCGCAACGACGAACCGACCCGCGCCAGCCGTCCCTGGGACAAGGGCCGCGACGGTTTCGTGCTGTCCGACGGTGCCGGCGCGCTGGTACTCGAAGAGTTGGAGCACGCCAAGGCGCGTGGTGCGACCATCTACGCCGAGCTGATCGGGTTTGGCATGAGTGGCGACGCCTACCACATGACCTCGCCACCGTCCGACGGTGCCGGCGCTGCGCGTTGCATCACCAATGCCCTGCGCGATGCCAAGGTCAATCCGCAGCAGGTGCAGTACATCAACGCCCACGGCACCTCGACCCCGACGGGCGATTTGGCGGAAGCCGAAGCCATCAAGTCGGTGTTCGGCGAGCACGCCTACCAGCTGGCAGTCAGCTCCACCAAGTCCATGACCGGCCACTTGCTGGGCGCGGCGGGCGCGGTCGAGGCGATCTTCAGCGTGATGGCCATCAAGGATCAGGTCGCTCCGCCGACCATCAACCTGGATGAGCCGGACGAAGGCTGCGACCTGAACTTCGTGCCGCACGAAGCGCAGCCGATGCCGATCGACGTGGTGATCTCCAACTCCTTTGGCTTTGGCGGCACCAACGGTTCCCTGGTGTTCCGCCGGTTCGCCGAGTGATGCACAGCTGGGTCGACGGTCAGCCAGCGGACAGCGTGCCCCTGAAAGATCGCGGCCTGGCGTATGGCGATGGTCTGTTCGAGACCCTCGCCGTCAGGGCCGGGCAACCGGTGTTGCTCGACCGCCACTTGCAGCGCCTCGAAGAGGGCTGCAAGCGCCTCGCTTTAGCGGCGGATCACGCGTTGATCCGCAGCGAAGTGCTGGCTTATGCCGCCGCCCTCGGCGACGGTGTCCTCAAGTTGATCCTCACCCGCGGCGACAGCCTGCGCGGTTATGGTTTCAACCCTGGTGCACCGGTGCGCCGTCTCCTGCAGGGCAATGCGCCTGCTCATTATCCCCAAGCCCATGGAACCGACGGTATCCGCCTGTTTCCGTGCGCCACCCGCTTGTCCGAGCAGCCCTTGCTGGCCGGTCTCAAGCACCTCAACCGCCTGGAGCAAGTGATTGCCCGTGCCGAGTGGCAAGATGCCGAACATGCCGAAGGCTTGATGCTGGATATGTCCGGGCGGGTCATCGAAGGCGTTTTCAGCAACTTGTTCCTGGTGCGTAATGGCTTGTTACTAACCGCCGATCTGAATCGTTGCGGGGTTGCCGGGGTCATGCGCGCCGAGATCCTGGCCCAGGCACAAGCCCTGGACGTCCCGGTAGCCGTGGCTGACGTGAGTCTCGAGCAGTTGCAACAGGCTGACGAAGTCTTTGTGTGCAACAGCGTGTATGGCATTTGGCCGGTGCGTGGCTGCGCTGCGATGAGCTGGCCGGTTGGGCCGCTCACCCGTAAACTGCAGGGCATTGTTCGCGCGCTATTGGATGCTTGAGTTGATACGAAAACTGGTTGTACTGCTGCTGATCGGTCTGTTCTCGGCGGCTTTGCTGTTGGGGTTTTCCGCCTGGAAACTCGATTCCACCCTGAAGCAGCCCTTGAACCTGACCCAGGAGCAATTGCTTGATGTGCCGGCCGGGGCGACGCCCACCGGTACGTTCAATCGCCTGGAAGCCGACGGCGTGCTCGACGGCGCCTTCTGGTTGCGCCTGTACTGGCGCTTTAACCTTGATGGTCAGCCCTTGCACAGTGGCGAATACCGCATGACCCCGGGCATGACCGCACAGGGCCTGATCGGCCTGTGGCAGCGTGGCGAAGTCGTGCAGTACAGCCTGACGCTGGTGGAAGGTTGGAATTTCCGTCAGGTACGCCTCGCTCTGGCCAAGCATGAAAAGATCGTACAGACCCTCGCGGGCCTGACTGACAGTGAAGTGATGGAGAAGCTCGGTCACCCTGGCGTGTTCCCTGAGGGGCGGTTCTTCCCGGACACCTACCGCTTCGTGCGCGGCATGACCGATGTCGAATTCCTGAAAAAAGCCTACAACCGCCTCGACGACGTACTCGCCCAGGAGTGGAGCAAACGCGCCGCCGATGCGCCGTACACTGACCCTTATCAAGCGCTGATCATGGCCTCCCTGGTGGAGAAAGAGACCGGCGTGCCCGAGGAGCGCGGCCAGATTGCCGGCGTGTTCGTGCGGCGCATGAAGATCGGCATGCTGCTGCAGACCGACCCCACCGTGATCTACGGCCTGGGCGAGCGCTACAACGGCAAGTTGACCCGTGCACACCTCAAGGAAGCCAACCCCTACAACACCTACATGGTGGCTGGCCTGCCGCCGACACCGATCGCCATGGTCGGCCGCGAAGCGATCCATGCGGCGCTGAACCCGGTGCCGGGCAGCAGCCTGTATTTCGTCGCCCGGGGTGATGGCAGTCATATTTTCTCCGACAACCTGGATGCGCATAATGCCGCCGTGCGCGAGTTCCAGCTCAAGCGCCGGGCCGATTACCGCTCCAGCCCGGCACCGGTCGTGAACCCTGCGCAAGACGCAGCACCATCGGCCGAAGCCCCGGCTGAAAAGCCAGCTGAGCCTGCGCCGGACACCGCCGCACCGCAAAGCCCGCAATGACTCTGACTAAGGACTGCCCGTGACTGGCTTGTTTATTACCCTGGAAGGCCCCGAAGGCGCCGGCAAAAGCACCAACCGCGATTACCTGGCCGAGCGTTTGCGCGCTGAGGGCATCGAGGTGGTGTTGACCCGCGAGCCCGGTGGCACGCCGCTGGCAGAGCGCATCCGTGAAGTGTTGCTGGCCCCGGGCGAGGAACAGATGAATGCGGATACCGAGTTGCTGTTGGTGTTTGCTGCGCGCGCGCAGCACCTGTCTGAAGTGATCCGCCCCGCCCTGGCGCGCGGTGCCGTGGTGATTTGCGACCGCTTCACCGACTCCACTTATGCCTACCAGGGCGGTGGTCGCGGCTTGTCCCTGGAGCGCATCGCCACCCTGGAAACCTTCGTTCAAGGCGACTTGCGCCCTGACCTGACGCTGGTCTTCGACCTGCCGGTGGAAGTCGGCCTGGCCCGCGCCAGTGCGCGCGGTCGCCTGGACCGCTTTGAGCTCGAAGGGCAGGCCTTCTTCGACGCCGTGCGCACGGCGTTCCTCAAGCGCGCCAAGGCTGAGCCTGCGCGTTACTACCTGCTGGATGCTGCGCAGCCGCTGGCCCAGGTGCAGCAAGCCATCGATGCCCTGTTGCCGAACCTGCTGGAGCGCGCCCGTGGCTGAAGCCTATCCGTGGCAGGACAGCCTCTGGCAACAACTGGCCGGGCGTGCCCAGCACGCCCACGCCTACCTGCTGCACGGGCCGGCGGGGATCGGTAAGCGTGATTTGGCCGAGCGACTCATGGCCAGCCTGCTGTGCCAGCGTCCGGTCAACCTGCAGGCTTGCGGTGAGTGCAAGTCCTGCCTGTTGCTCAAGGCCGGCAGCCACCCGGATAACTACCTGCTCGAACCCGAGGAAGCCGACAAGGCGATCAAGGTCGACCAGGTGCGTGACCTCGTCAGCTTCGTGGTGCAAACCGCGCAGATGGGCGGGCGCAAGGTGGTGCTGATCGAGCCGGTGGAGGCGATGAACATTAACGCCGCCAACGCCTTGCTCAAGAGCCTCGAAGAACCGTCCGGCGACACTGTGTTGCTGCTGGTCAGTCACCAGTCCAGCCGCTTGTTGCCGACTATCCGCAGCCGTTGCGTGCAGCAGGCATGCCCGTTGCCGAGCGAAGCCATGAGCCTGCAGTGGCTGGCCAAGGCGCTGCCGGAGTGCTCCGAGGAGGAGCGGGTCGAATTGCTCACCCTGGCGGCGGGCTCACCGCTGGCGGCTGTGAAGCTGCAGGCCCAGGGCGTGCGTGAGCAACGCGCGCTGGTGGTCGACGGCGTGAAGAAGCTGCTCAAGCAAGAGCTGTCTGCCACGCAGTTGGCCGAAAGCGCCTGGAAGGACATCCCCCTGCTTTTGCTGTTCGACTGGTTCTGCGATTGGTCGAGCCTGATCCTGCGCTACCAGCTGACCCAGGATGAAAGCGGCCTGGGCCTGCCGGACATGCGCAAGGTGGTGCAGTACCTCGCGCAGAAAAGTGCGCAAGACAAGGTGCTGAACGTCCAGGATTGGATCCTCGCCCAGCGCCAGAAAGTGCTCGGCAAGGCCAACCTCAACCGTGTCCTGCTGCTCGAAGCGCTGCTGGTGCAGTGGGTCGGCTTGCTCGGCCGGCGTTAATTTTGGTGGCCGACGGGTGTATCGTTGGCCAGACACTTTCCGCGACTCAAGTTGTAGATTCCTATGCTCGTAGACTCCCATTGCCACCTCGATCGCCTCGACCTTGCCCAGCACGGTGGCTCCCTTGATGCTGCCCTTGAAGCGGCTCGCCAGCGTGGGGTAGGGCACTTCCTGTGCATCGGCGTCAGCGCCGAGAACGCCGCCGACGTCAAAGCCCTGGCCGAGCGCTACGCCGATGTGGACTGCTCGGTGGGTATCCACCCGCTGGACCTCAAGCCCGGTGAAGCCCCGGCCCTCGACTGGCTGCTGGGCGAACTCAACCACCCGCGTGTGGTAGCGATTGGCGAAACCGGCCTGGACTACCACTACGAGCCCGAAGCCGCCGACCTGCAGCAGGCCTCCTTTCGCCTGCACCTGCAAGCGGCCCAGCAGACCGGCAAACCGGTAATCGTCCACACGCGTGGCGCGCGTGCCGACACCCTGGCGTTGCTGCGCGAGGCCGCGTTGCCCCAGGCCGGCGTGCTGCATTGCTTTACCGAAGATTGGGACATGGCCAAGGCGGCCCTGGACCTGGGCTTCTACATTTCCCTGTCGGGCATCGTCACCTTCCGCAATGCCGATGCCCTGCGCGACGTGGCACGCCAGGTGCCGGCCGACCGCCTGCTGGTGGAAACCGATTCGCCGTACCTGGCGCCCATTCCTCATCGCGGCAAACCGAACCTGCCGGAATACGTACGGGATGTGGCGGATTACCTGGCCATGCTGCGGGGTGAGTCTTACGAGCGCTTTGCACAGCAGACCACCGACAACTTCAAGCGCCTGTTCCCGTTGGCCCACGTCGCCGGCTGACAGGCTCAAATCGCAGGCAAAAAAAACCCGGGTTCTGGGGGGGTGAATCCGGGTTAAGACCATTAGGAGTAAAACAAGGGCACACAGTCCGTCGGTACCCAGGTCGGCGCGTCACTTGGGGGAGATGTCACGCCGACAGTTCAAGTATTGATCAGTATCCCATTCAGTCCAGTCGCATCTGATCGTTTTTTAAACAGATTTGGAATACGCGCGCTTCGCTTGAGTTCTCATTGGCTGGGTGCACGTGGATAGTTGTTGCGTATTATTTCTGACTGAAATCAAAGGAAACGTTGGCGCGCCGAAACTAAAGTGTGCGGCGGGTTCACATAGACGTTGCCCAACGACCGTTCAGTCGGGATAATCCCTCGCACTGGGTAAATCGTATCGCCGCGTATCCGTGGCCCTGCGCAACCCTCCCTATTCCGACCTCTGCAGACCTCTTCCTCATGCACAAAGAACCCCGTAAGGTCCGAGAGTTTCGCCGCCGTGAGCAGGAAATTCTCGACACCGCACTCAAGTTGTTCCTCGAACAGGGTGAAGACAGCGTCACCGTCGAGATGATCGCGGATGCCGTCGGTATCGGCAAAGGCACGATCTACAAGCACTTCAAGTCCAAGGCCGAGATCTACCTGCGCCTGATGCTCGACTACGAGCGTGATTTGAACGAGTTGCTGCATTCGGCCGATGTCGACAAGGACAAGGAGGCGCTGTCCCGCGCCTACTTCGAGTTCCGCATGCGTGACCCGCAGCGCTACCGCCTGTTTGATCGCCTGGAAGAGAAAGTGGTCAAGGGCCATCAGGTGCCGGAGATGGTCGAGGAACTGCACAAGATCCGCGCCTCGAACTTCGAACGCCTGACCCTGCTGATCAAGGGCCGCATCAGCGAAGGCAAGCTGGAAGACGTACCGCCGTATTTCCACTACTGCGCGGCCTGGGCCCTGGTGCACGGCGCCGTGGCGCTGTATCACTCGCCGTTCTGGAGTAATGTGCTGGAAGATCAGGAAGGCTTCTTCCAGTTCCTGATGGACATTGGCGTGCGCATGGGCAACAAACGCAAGCACAGCGCCGAGCTGCCACAGGCGCCTGCCGAAACGCCTGCCACCTGATAGTTGCTGTCGGGCGCAGTACCCCAGGAATATACTCAGGCAAGGACCTTGCTAAAAGCTGATTTATAGGTCAGCTTTTAGCGCGCCCGATTCATCCTCTGCCGGAGTGATCCATGATCGTTGATCGTCAAGGCAGGCGTTTTCGCAATTTGCGGATCAGCCTGACCTCAGCCTGCAATTACGCGTGTACTTACTGCGTGCCAAACGGCAAGCGGCTGGTGGCTGCCCAGGACGAACTCTCGGCCGAGGCCATGGCTCGTGGCGTGGCCTATCTGATCGAGGCGGCGGGGATCGAACGCCTTCGCATCACCGGCGGCGAGCCGTTGGTCAGCCCCAAGCTGGAAGCCTTCATGGGCGCTGTCGGCGGGATGGGGCTCAGTGATATCAGCCTGACCACCAATGGCCAGTTGCTCGCGCGCAAACTGCCGCTGCTGGTGGACGCCGGTATTCGGCGCATCAACGTCTCCCTCGATACCCTGGATGCCGACGCTTTTCGCAGCATCGCGCGTGGCGGTGACCTGGCCACTGTGCTTGATGGCATGGACCAGGCCCGCGCCGCCGGGATCAAGATCAAGGTCAATATGGTGCCCCTGCGCGGCCAGAACCTCGATCAGGTGATGCCGTTGCTCGACTACTGCCTGGAGCGAGGCTACGAGTTGCGCTTTATCGAGTTGATGCGCATGGGCCACCTGGCCAAGGACTCGAATGCATTCCTGCAGCAATTCGTCAGCCTTCAGCAATTGCTCAGCCTGATCGGCGAGCAGTATGAATACCTGCAGGCCAACGCGCCGGTCGATGCCACGGCAGTGCGCTACGAAGTGCCGGGCAAAGGCTTCTTTGGCGTCATCGCGAATGAAAGCGTGCCGTTCTGCCGTACGTGTTCGCGGCTGCGGCTGTCGTCCACCGGCTGGTTGCACGGTTGCCTGTCGTCGAGCAACCGTCACTACGTCGGCGACCTGTTGGATCAACCCCGCCATCAGGCACTGCCGGCCTTGCAGGGCCTGTTGATGAAGGCGTTGGGTGACAAGCAGGAAGTCGCGTTCTCGGGCGGCGCCACCATCATGAAGATCATCGGCGGCTAGCCCAGGCTGGCGCAGAACCCTGTGGGCGCGGGCTTGCTCGCGCATTCGGTGGGCCGGTCCAAGGAAATATCGACTGATCCGCCGCATTTGCGAGCAAGCCGCTCCCCCATTTGCTTTGCGCTGCTTGCGAGTGGCCTGGATTCTGCATCTCGTGCCCATTCGCCGGTTTTCCGTCACCGGCTTCTGGAGGATTAGGATGCGTAACCTGGTTTTGTTGCTGGCGTCGTTGACGCTGAGTGGTTGCATGACCGTCAGCGATATGGCCGAAGGCACCCGCTATCAGATGAGCGACGCCGGGTTGCTCGACCACAGCGATACCCGCCGGACCGCCTCGGTTCGCATACAGCCGGATTCCTTTGTGTTTATCGCCCAGGGTGCGTTCGTGCCACCGGGCAGCGCGTACCCGCGACCTAACGTGGTCGCCGAGGAAGCCTTCAACGGCTTTGTCGAATACTTCCCCATGGTGCGTCGTGCACGTCAGCCCGAAGGCCTCGAACAAGCCATGGCCGAAGCCCGTGCGGCCGGCGCGCACTACCTGTTGTACTGCCGGTTTGCCGCGGCGGATGACCGTATCGGCAATGCCGATGAATGGACCGACCAGCAGGCCCTCGACCGCGTAGGCTTGGACAGCGGCGTAATCCAGATCATGTTGATCGAGACCAGCACCCAGTATTTGATTGATACTGCACGCATTCGCAGTCGTGGCGGTTTACTGACGTTCCACGACAACAAGCCAGAAGATCTGATTGCCCGCCCCCTGGCGCAGTACGCCCGCGGCCTGCTGGGAATGAGCGATCAGTAAGACACAGGAGATCCCCATGACCGATTCCGCCAAGGCCAATGATCTGTTGGCCCAACTGCCCAAGGGCAAGGGACCGGCGCCGGTGCATCTGTGGAACCCGGATTTCTGCGGCGACATCGATATGCGCATCGCCCGCGATGGCACCTGGTTCTACCAGGGCACGCCCATCGGGCGTAAGCCGATGGTCAAGTTGTTCTCCAACATCATCCGCCGCGATGGCGATGATTATTTCCTGGTCACGCCGGTGGAAAAGGTCGGCATCCGTGTCGATGACGCGCCGTTTGTGGCCGTGACCCTGGACGTGCAGGGGCAGGGCGACAGCCAGGTGCTGCGCTTTACTACCAACGTCGATGAACTGATCGACGCCGGGCTTGAGCACCCTCTGCGGGTGGTCATCGACCCCGTCACCCAGGAACCTGCGCCGTATGTGCGGGTGCGCACCAACCTCGAAGCCCTGGTGCATCGCAACGTGTTCTACCAACTGGTGGAGCTGGCGGTGAGCCGTCCGATCAACGGTCAGAACTGGCTGGGCGTGTGGAGCGACGGGGTCTTTTTCCCGATTGGCCTGGAGCCCTGAGGGCGTTTTTCCCTTCCCCCTGAAATAATTCGCTTGCTGTGATCGGGCGGTTTCGGTTATCAATTTGTACATGATTAGACATGTTCGATTTGATAAGAAAAAACGCGTCGTCGACGAGCTCATCCGCCGTATCGAGGGTGGGGTGATGGCCGACGGTTTCCTGCTGCCGGGCGAGCATCAATTGGCCGAGGAGTTTGCGGTCAGCCGAGGCACCCTGCGCGAAGCCCTGGCCGAACTCAAGCGGCGCAATTACATCGCCACCCAGAGCGGCGTCGGCTCCATCGTCACCTTTGACGGCATGGTGCTCGACCAGCGCAGCGGTTGGGCCCAGGCGTTGGCTGACACCGGCGCGCTGGTGACCACCGACATCCTGCGCCTGGAAGCGGTCACCCGCCCGGACCTGCTCAGCCGTTTCGGCACTGACCAATTCATCGCCCTCGACCGCCGCCGGCGTACCACCGATGGCACAGCCGTGTCGCTGGAGCGCTCGCTGATGCCTGCTGCCGGTGGCCTCGACAGCCTGCCGCGTGTGGGGCTGATCGACAACTCCCTGACCATCACCCTGGCCGCCTACGGCTATGTGGGCGCCGAAGGTGACCAGTGGATCGGCGCCGAGCCCTTGAGCGATGAAGACGCCGAGTTGCTCGGCCGTCCAGCCGGCAGCGTGTTTCTCAAGGCCTCGCGTACCACTTATGACCGTCGCGAACGCTTCATGGAGTACGTCGAAAGTTTGCTCGACCCTCTGCACTTTCGCCTGCACCTGCAGTTCGGAGCGTCGAAATGACCCGGCAAAATCGCGCCCTCGGCGCTTTCTACGGCCTGGCGTTGGGTGATGCCCTGGGCATGCCCACCCAATCCTTGAGCCGCGAGCAGGTCCGCGCGCGTTTCGGTGCCATTACCGGCCTGGAAGACGCCGACGCCGATCAGCCCATCGCCCCCAACATGCCGGCCGGCTCCATCACCGATGACACCGAGCAGGCGATCCTGGTCGGCGAGTTGCTGGTCGAAGGGCAGGGCAGCATCGAGCCGACCGTGCTCGCCCAACGCCTGATCGACTGGGAAGCGGTGATGCGTGCCAAGGGTTCGCAGGATCTGCTCGGGCCGTCCACCAAGCGCGCCATCGACATGATCCTCGCCGGCCACACCCCGGAAGAATCCGGGCGCTATGGCACCACCAACGGCGCAGCGATGCGCATCACGCCGGTGGGGATTGCCGCCGACGTCAGTGACCCGCTGCAGTTCATCCAGGCGGTGATCCAGGCGTGCCAGGTGACCCATAACACCACGCTGGGCATCTCCAGCGCGGCGGCAGTCGCGGCGGTAGTCTCGGCTGGCATCAATGGCGTGGACCTCGGTGAAGCGCTGAACATCGGCACGCAGATCGCCCAGCAGGCAGAAAGCCATGGCCACTGGGTGGCTGGCGGACGGATGTCCACGCGCATCAGTTGGGCGCGAACCCTGAGCGTCGGCAGCGGCGACAAGGCCCTGTTTGCCGAGCTGCTGTATGAATTGATCGGCACCTCCGTCGCTTCCCAGGAGTCCGTGGTGGTGTCGTTTGCCCTCGCCCAGCAAGTGGCGGTGGGTGAGTTGGACGCTTTCGAGGCGCTCTGCCTGGCCGCCAGCCTTGGCGGAGACACCGACACCATCGCCGCGATCCTCGGCGCCATGCTCGGCGCCTGTCTGGGCCTGCAGTGCTGGCCTGAAGCGATGATCGAACAGGTCAAGCAGGTCAATGGCCTGGATTTTCAGCCGTTGGTCGCGGGGCTGCTTACATTGCGCTGAACCTTGTAGGCGTGCCCCCCGGCTCCTACACAGGTCGCGTCGAGTCAGGATGACCGGTTAACGCTTTGATTCTCTGCCACAACCACAACAATACAGGCACCAGGAGCACCCCTCATGAGCAGCACTTCTTCCGGCCAAAGTGCCGGGCAATTGGAAACACGTGGTATCGAACCGGTCCCTGAAGGCGAGTGCAACGGCCATCCGCTGCAACTGTTCTGGGTGTGGTTTGCGGCCAATATCAGCATCCTCGGCTTGCCGCTGGGCGCGACCCTGGTAGCGTTTCGCGGCCTGGCGATCTGGCAGGCGATCATCGTCGCGATCCTCGGCGCCGCCGGCTCTTTCGCGGTGGTGGGCATCATCTCGATTGCCGGCCGACGTGGCCGTGCGCCGAGCCTGACGCTGTCCCGCGCGATCTTCGGGGTACGCGGCAACATCGGACCGACGCTGGTCTCGCTGATGTCGCGCCTGGGCTGGGAAACCGTCAACACCACCACCGCCGCCTTCGTGTTGCTGTCGTTGTGTTCGATCCTGTTCGGCTCGCCGGTCGAGGCCAAGAGCGCGCCGCTGCTGACGCTGATCTTCATCGCCATTTTCGTGCTGCTGACCCTGTCCGTTTCCGGCCTCGGCCACGCGACCTTGCTGGTGATCCAGAAATGGTCGACCTACGTGTTCGGCGCATTGAACATCCTGGTCGGCGGTTTCCTCTGCGCCACCATCGACTGGAGCGCGGTGTTCAACGCCACCCCGGCGCCGTTGAGCGCGATGATCATCGGTATCGGCACCATGGCGGCGGGTACCGGGATCGGTTGGGCCAACGCCGGTGCGGACATGTCGCGCTACCAGCACCGCAGCGTCAAGGCCGTGCGCCTGGTGGCGTCCGCCGCGTTCGGTGCGGGCATTCCGCTGGTGCTGCTGATCACCCTCGGCGGCCTGCTGTCGGTGGGCAACAACGACCTGGCGTCGGCGACTGACCCGATCATCGCGATCCGCGACATGCTGCCGACCTGGATGGCTGTGCCGTACCTGATCACCGCCTTCGGTGGGCTGCTGCTGTCGAACAACTTGTCGGTGTACTCGGCCGGCCTCACCACCTTGACCCTCGGCTTGAAGGTCAAACGTGTGCACGCGGTGATCGTCGATATCGTGGCGATCTTCGCCGGCTCCATCTACTTCATGCTGATCGCCGACAGTTTCTACGGCCCGTTCATCACTTTCATCTCGTTGCTCGCGGTACCGATCACCGCGTGGGTCGGGATCTTCGTGGTCGACCTGATCCACCGTCACTACTACAGCCCCAAGGACCTGCTCGACGTCAGCCCCAGCAGCGCCTATTGGTACCGTGGCGGGGTTGAGTGGCGCGCGTTCGGCGCCTGGGCCGTGGCGATCGTGCTCGGCTTCAGCTTCACCACCATCGGCACCACTGCCGAAAACATCTGGTTCGCCGGGCCGTTGTCCGACTCCTGGCTGGGCCATAACGGCCTGGGTTGGATTGTCACCTTCCTGGTGGCCGGCGGGATTTATGCGCTGCTGGGCGGCGCGGCTGACCGTCGTCCGGCTTTAGTCGAGAGTCACAATGTCTAGATTGCTGCACACCGGCCAGGTCATCGTTGACCTGGTCATGGCCCTCGACACCCTGCCCGCGACCGGCGGCGACGTGCTGGCGCAGTCGGCCAGCTTCGAAGCCGGCGGCGGTTTCAACGTGATGGCCGCCGCGCGCCGCAATGGGTTGCCGGTGGTGTACCTCGGGCGCCATGGCCGCGGGCGCTTCGGTGACCTGGCCCGTGCGGCCATGCAGGCCGAAGGCGTGGAAATCGCCCAGGCGGCCAGTGACGACAAGGACACCGGCCTGTGTGTGTCGCTGACCGAAGCCACCACCGAGCGCACCTTCATTTCCCATATCGGCGCTGAAGGCGATTTGACGGCCGAGGACTTGGCGGGCGTCGTGCCACGGGCAGACGACTATGTGTACGTCAGCGGCTACAGCCTGTTGCTCGAGGGCAAGGCGCAGGCGTTGCTCGATTGGCTGCTGGCCCTGCCGCGCGCTATACCCGTGGTGTTCGACCCGGGCCCCTTGGTCAAGGCGCCGGACTCGGCGTTGATGGTTGCCTTGCTGCCGCGTATCGATATCTGGACCAGCAACGGCCCGGAGGCGCTCGCGTTTACCGGGGCCACGACGCTCGCCGATGCGCTGCTCGCACTCACTCGACATTTGCCTGCCGAGGCCTTGTTGGTGGTGCGCGACGGTCCGCAGGGTTGCTGGGTCAGTCGTCGGGGCAAGGCTGAGCATGTGCCGGGTTTCAAGGTCCAGGCGGTCGACAGTAACGGTGCGGGCGATGCCCATGCCGGAGTGTTTCTGGCCGGTTTGGCCAGCGGCCTGCAACCGGCCCAGGCAGCCCGTCGCGCCAACGCCGCCGCTGCCCTGGCGGTCACGCGCTGGGGCCCGGCGACTTCGCCAGGGGCTGCCGAAGTGGACGCGTTGTTGGCAGAATAGGGGCACTCATTACGGAGCCGTCCCATGACCCAGAACATCTACGACACGCCGGCCTTCTTCGAGGGCTACAGCAAAATGAGCCGCTCGGTGGAGGGCCTCGCCGGCGCGCCCGAGTGGCCCGCCTTGCAGGCCTTGCTGCCGCCGATGTCCGGTTTGAACGTGGTTGACCTGGGCTGCGGTTATGGCTGGTTCAGTCGCTGGGCCCAGGAGCAGGGCGCCGCACAGGTGCTCGGCCTGGATGTGTCGCACAAGATGCTGGCGCGGGCCCGGGCGATGACCTTGGCGCCGACCGTCACCTACGCCATCGCCGACCTGGAACAACTCGACCTGCCGGCGGGCACATTCGAGTTGGCCTACAGCTCCTTGGCGTTCCATTACATCGTCGACCTTAAGCGGTTGTTCCAGAACCTCCATCAAGCGCTGGTGCCGGGTGGGCGGCTGGTGTTTTCCATCGAGCACCCGATCTTCATGGCGCCGCGCAACCCAGGCTGGCAGGTCGATGCTCAGGGTCGCAGAAGCTGGCCGGTGGACAGTTACCAATTAGAGGGGCCACGGGTGACGAATTGGTTGGCCGAGGGCGTGATCAAGCAGCACCGTACCCTGGGCACGTTGCTCAATATGCTGATCCAGACGGGGTTCACGCTGAGCCATGTGCAGGAGTGGGGGCCGAGCGAAGCCGACCTCAAGGCCCTGCCAGCGTTGGCAGAAGAGCAAGAGCGTCCGATGATGCTGCTGGTCTCGGCGCATCGCTGATTGGCGACATCGCGAAAAAAAATATGTGGGCGAGTGGTGGCGAGGGAGCTTACTACGGTTCGACAGCGCAGCCGGAGCAAGCTCCTCACCACAGCCCGGAATGGGTGTTGAAATGTTCGGAAGACTGGCGTCAGCCAGCCTTTCGCAGCGCTTCAATCAGTTGATCCTTGCGCATGCTTGAGCGGCCCGGAATGGCCCTGGCCCGCGCTTCCTGCAGCAAGCTCTGCTTGGTTTGCGCCGCCAATGAGGCCCGGCTGTTGCGCGCATGGCCGTCACGGCTGGCCACGGCGCGCTTGGCCGAGTCGCTGCGGGCCTGGGACTTTTCCTGCGGGGCTTTACGCTGACCCGAGCCACCGGCCTTTTCGCCACCGCCAGACTGCTTGTTGACGGTAGCCCAGGCGCGGGCCTCAGCTTCATCCTTGGGTACGCCCTGGTGCTCGTAACTCTGTTCGATACGGGCAGCCTTGCGCTTCTGTGCGGCGGTGTATTTGGCTTTGCTTCCTAGAGGCATTGCGATACTCCCACTGGCCCTGTCGCCAGGGCCAGACCAGACAAAATGGATTACTGAGGGCTTTCACTTTCAAGCTTGCGCGCCTCGTCGACACCGGAGGCAGTCAGCTTGATCGGCAGGTTCAACGAGTATTCACCGGCGTCGTCGGTGGTCACATGCCCATCCTTGATCAGCCCGCGGTCCTGGAGGAACGCCAAGACACTGGCCACCACCTTTTCGCCGCGGTAGTTATCCAGCACCTCCTTGCCCAGGCCGTTCGGGTGGGCGTGCAACAGGCGGGTGAGGACTTCTTTTTCAAGGTTTCTATCGACGTTCATGCGTACCTCTTCACTGGGAAATGATCGGGTGTTGGTGTTGCTATCGATCCATCAAGGCGCAGGCTGTTTCGGCGCGCCAGGCACGTTCGAGTCGTCGCCTTTGTTGATGTTGGGTTGATTGATCGCGGGGCCCATCTTGCCATTGCCGACGGCGGCCGGAGCTTGGCGTTGGGTGTCGTTGCCCTGGGTGCGCGGGTCTGCGCCTGGCTGGATGATCGCGCCGCCGTTGGTGTCCATGCCGGTGCCCATCGAGTCCTGGGATTCCTGGGTGGCAGGGTTTGGCGAGCTGCCGGCCGGGTCAGTCTTGCCGGTGGACGAGGTGGCAGCGAAGGCGCCCAGCGATGTGGCAGACAAAAGGCCAGTGAGGGCGAGGGCGGCAAACTTGGAATTCTTCATGAGGGTGTCTCCATATGATTAATGTCCTTACCCTCTATTGGTCCGCCCGGCTTCGGCGTTCGTGCCTTGATGGCGACGAACGGTATTAGCCCACCTGTAAGATTTTGTGTGCCGAAAGCCTGCGCGCGATCAGGCGGGCCACGGTGATCATCCAGTTCAGTGCGGCGATGGCCAGCACGCAGAGCATCAGGGTCGACAGGCCGTACTCGACGATGATCTTGCCCGCCAGCAGCGGAAAGCCAAACACGCCGACAAAGTACCCGAGGCTGAACAAAAGCAGGGCCTGGGACGTGGTGCCGGGCGGTGCTTCATTGGCCACCAGCCCGTTGATCACCGAGTACGTCAGGCCGTAACCCACGCCCAACGTGGCAGCCGCGAGCAGGTAGCTGAGGTTGCCGCTCACCCCAAAAGCAAACAGGGCGATCGACCCGAGCATCAACCCGGACAACACGCAGGCGGCGCGGTAGGCGTCGCGCTTGACCAAGAAGCCGGCGATCAACAGGCGGCTGGTAATGGCGGCACTCAGGAACCCGCCGAAGAACAGCGAATAGTCCAGGCCATGCGCGGCTGCGTAGCTGGTCTGGAACGATGAAAGCCCACCAAATACGCACCCTCCCAAGCCGACCATCAGGATGGCGAACGCCGCCCTGGAAGACAGCACTCTGCGGCTGGCAGCCCAGGAAATACGTGCGGCTGGCACGTTCGCGTGATGCTTGAGCCGAGCGCCCATACGCCAGAACATCACCACACCGGCGAGGCTGGCCAGCCCGGCAATATAGAACGCGCTGGTCAGGGGCAGGTCCAGCGCGCTGGCGGCCCGCCCGAGCAGGGGGCCGGAGCCGATCCCACTCAGCATGCTGCCCGACAGCAGCGCAAAGTACTTGGCTCGCTGCCGTGGTTCTACCAGCAAGGTCACGATGATCGGCCCCAGTGTGTAGAACACGCCCCAACCCAACCCCAGGGCCAGCCCGCACACCATCAAGCCTTGGCCAAACCCGGGCACTAGGGCAAAACCCAGGCACGCTACCACCAGCAACACGCCCATCCCGGCAATTGCCCGGGCAGCGCCCAGTGCATCGGCCAAATGCCCGGAGAGCACCACGGCCACGAAGGTGCTGAGCATCGCCATGGAAATCACGCTGCCGGCATCATGGTCGTTGCCGCCGCGCGCGTGAATCAGCAGCGACAGCAAAAACGTCGAACCGTAGGACAGGGACAGCAGAAAGCTGGCAAGGCAGAACAGCGCGAAAGTCTTCGCGCCCACCGGCGGAGTGGCGTGCATGGGCAAGTCTCGAATCGTTGGCGTTATGCCGACTGTTTACCATGGGCGGCCACGGCGATTGTTCTGTGGTTGGTGGTGCTCGGATCACTGCGCGACGGAGTAAAGCACCCGCACCCTCTCGAAATTGCACTGCAACTCGTCATGAAAGCGTCTTAGTATGTGTGCTTTGAAATTGCCCAAGGCTCGCCCATGACCATCGAGATTCGCCCCGCCGTGCCCAGCGATGCTGCGCAGATCCTGGCTTTCATCACCGAGCTTGCCGAGTATGAGAAAGCCCGGCATGAAGTGATCGCCAGTGTCGCGGACATCGAGCGCAGCCTGTTCAGCGAGGGCGCGACCGCCCATGGCCTGATCTGCTTGCGGGACGGCTTGCCGATCGGTTTTGCCGTGTTCTTTTTCAGTTACTCCACGTGGCTGGGCAGCAACTGCCTGTACCTCGAAGACCTGTACATCAACCCCGAGCAACGCGGCGGTGGCGCCGGCAAGAAGCTCTTGCGGCATTTGGCCAAGATCGCTTGCGACAACGGCTGCGGCCGTTTCGAGTGGAGCGTGCTGGACTGGAACGAGCCGGCGATTGCCTTCTACAAATCTATCGGCGCCCAGCCGCAGGAAGAGTGGGTTCGCTACCGCATGGAAGGCGATGCGCTGCGCGACTTTGCCCTCGGCTAGTCCCCCAGCCTGTAGACACTGAAGATCAACAGGTGGGAGCGGGCTTGCTCGCGAATGCGCTGGATCAGTCAACTCATGTGTGACTGGCCACGGCATTCGCAAGCAAGCCTGCTCCCACTTTTTTTGATTTTTGCTCACTATATGGGATGCAAATTTATATATTGAGATATTTCAAAAGATGGGTTTATAGTCGCCTGCATCAGCACTCACTACCAAAAATAAAACAGGTGAAGCGATGCAGCCCCAACCGTTGTCGTTACCCGCTGTGCCCGAGCCCACCTATGGTGAACGGCTGAAGAACAAAGTGGTGATCATCACGGGCGCCGCCCAGGGCATTGGCGAGGCGATCGTCGCCTGTTTCCAGGCCCAGCAGGCACGCCTGGTGATTGCCGATATCCAGGGCGACAAGGTCGAGAAAGTCGCCGCCCATTGGCGCGAACGTGGCGCCGAGATCGTCGCGCAACCCGTCGATATCACCTCCAAGACGCAGTGGCAGGCGTTGGTCAATGTCGCCATCGAACGCTTCGGTCGCGTCGATGTGCTGGTCAACTGCGCCGGGGTCAACGTGTTCCGCGACCCGCTGGAGATGACCGACGAGGACTGGCGCCGCTGCTTCGCCATCGACCTCGACGGCGCCTGGTACGGTTGCCGTACGGTGCTGCCGCACATGATCGAGCAGGGCATCGGCAACATCATCAACATCGCCTCCACCCATTCCAGCCACATCATTCCCGGTTGCTTCCCATACCCGGTGGCCAAGCATGGCCTGCTCGGCCTCACCCGCGCGCTCGGCATCGAATACGCGCCCAAGGGCATCCGCGTGAATGCCATCGCGCCGGGCTACATCGAAACCCAGCTCAACGTCGACTACTGGAACGGTTTCCCCGACCCCCACGCCGAACGCCAGCGTGCGTTCGACCTGCACCCGCCCAAGCGCATCGGCCAGCCGATCGAAGTGGCGATGACCGCATTGTTCCTGGCGACTGACGAGGCGCCTTTCATCAATGCGACCTGCCTGATGATCGATGGCGGGCGGTCCGTGATGTACCACGACTAGAACTTGTAACGCTCAATAACAACAAGAGGTGGCTCATGTTCAAGAAGACACTAGGCACTCTGGCGCTCGCGATGGCGTTCAGCAGCGTGGCACTCGCCGAAGAAGTGAAGATCGGCTTCCTGGTCAAGCAGGCCGAAGAACCCTGGTTCCAGACCGAATGGGCCTTCGCCGAAAAGGCCGGCAAGGACCAGGGTTTCACCGTGATCAAGATCGCGGTGCCCGACGGTGAGAAGACCCTGTCGGCCATCGACACCCTCGCGGCCAACGGCGCCAAGGGCTTTGTGATCTGCCCGCCGGACGTGTCCCTTGGCCCGGCGATCATGGCCAAGGCCAAGCTCAATAACCTCAAGGTGCTGGCGGTCGACGACCGTTTCGTCGACGCCAAGGGCAAGCCTATGGAAGACGTGCCCTACGTCGGCCTGGACGCTTACAAGATCGGCCAGAAGCAAGGCGAAGCCATGGCCACCGAAGCGAAAAAACGCGGCTGGGACTGGAAAGAAACCTACGCCGTGATCAACACCTTCGACGAACTGGAAACCGGCAAGAAACGCACCGACGGCTCGGTGGAAGGCCTCAAGGCGGCGGGCCTGCCGGCTGACCATATCCTCTTCAGCGCGCAGAAAACCCTCGACGTCCCCGGCAGCATGGACGCCACCAACTCGGCGCTGGTGAAGCTGCCCAGTGGTGCGAAAAACCTGCTGATCGGCGGCATGAACGACAGCACCGTGCTGGGCGGCGTACGCGCCACGGAAAGCGCCGGCTTCAAGGCGGCCAACGTGATCGGTGTCGGCATCAACGGTACCGATGCAATCGAGGAATTGAAGAAATCCAATACCGGTTTCTACGGCTCGATGCTGCTGAGCCCGGATGCCTCGGGCTACAAAACCGCCAGCGCGATGTTCGAGTGGGTCACCAAAGGCACCGAGCCTGCCAAGTTCACCGCCCTGGACAATGTCACCCTGATCACCCGCGACAATTTCAAGCAAGAGTTGAGCAAAATCGGGCTGTGGAAATGAGCGGCGCGGCCCTGCGTTTCAATGGCATCGGCAAGGAGTTTCCCGGTGTGAAAGCCCTGGCGCAGATCAGCTTTGAAGCGCGGCCGCATTCGGTACATGCGCTGATGGGCGAGAACGGCGCCGGCAAGTCGACCCTGCTGAAGATTCTCGGCGGCGCCTACCTGCCGAGCAGCGGCACGCTGCAGATCGGCGAGCAGACCATGGACTTCAAATCCGCCGCCGACAGCATCGCCAACGGCGTCGCGGTGATCCACCAGGAACTGCACCTGGTGCCGGAAATGACGGTGGCAGAGAACCTGTTCCTCGGGCATTTGCCGACGCGTTTTGGCGTGGTCAATCGCGGGCTGTTGCGCCAGCAGGCGCTGGCTTGCCTCAAAGGCCTGGCCGATGAGATCGACCCCGACGAAAAGCTCGGGCGGCTGTCCCTCGGGCAGCGCCAACTGGTGGAAATCGCCAAGGCGCTGTCGCGGGGTGCGCATGTGATTGCTTTCGACGAGCCGACCAGCAGCCTGTCCGCCCGCGAGATCGACCGCTTGATGGCGATCATCACGCGGCTGCGCGACGAGGGCAAAGTGGTGCTCTACGTGTCCCATCGCATGGAAGAAGTGTTCCGCATCTGCAACGCCGTCACGGTGTTCAAGGATGGTCGCTACGTGCGCACCTTCGAGGACATGAGCACGCTGACCCACGATCAGCTGGTGACCTGCATGGTCGGCCGCGACATCCAGGACATTTATGACTATCGCCCGCGCGAGCAGGGCGAGGTGGCGCTGAAGGTCGAGGGGCTGCTTGGCCCGGGCCTGCGTGAGGCGGTCAGCCTGCAAGTGCACAAGGGCGAGATCCTCGGGCTGTTTGGCCTGGTCGGTGCCGGGCGGACCGAGCTGTTCCGGTTGCTCAGCGGGTTGGAGCGCGCGACCGCCGGCCACCTGGAATTGAACGGGCAGGCGCTGCCCTTGCGCTCGCCCCGCGATGCCATCGCCGCTGGCGTGTTGCTGTGCCCGGAGGACCGCAAGAAGGAGGGCATCATTCCGCTGTCCAGCGTCGCCGAGAACATCAACATCAGCGCGCGTGGTGCGCATGCCACGTTTGGCTGGCTGCTGCGCGACGGCTGGGAGAAGGGCAACGCCGACAAGCAGATCAAGGCGATGAAGGTCAAGACGCCGAACGCCGAGCAGAAAATCATGTACCTGTCGGGGGGCAACCAGCAGAAGGCCATTCTCGGCCGCTGGCTGTCGATGCCGATGAAAGTACTGCTGCTGGACGAGCCGACGCGTGGCATCGATATCGGCGCCAAGTCGGAGATCTACCAGATCATCCACAACCTCGCCGCCAGCGGCATCGCGGTGATCGTGGTGTCCAGCGACCTGATGGAAGTGATGGGCATCTCCGACCGCATCCTGGTGATGAGCGAAGGCGCCCTGACCGGCGAACTGACCCGCGATCAAGCGGATGAAGCACGGCTGCTGCAACTGGCGCTCCCGCGTTCGCGGGCTTGAAGAATAAGAGGGTTTGGCTATGTCTCAGGTAAAAACTGCAAAGGGCTTCTGGCCGGGTTTCAACCAGCGCAAGTTTCTCGATGACTGGGTGATGCTGCTGGCGGCACTCAGCATCTTTGTGCTCAGCGCGTTGTTTATCGACAACTTCCTCTCGCCGCTGAACATGCGCGGCCTGGGCCTGGCGATTTCCACCGTGGGCATCGCGGCGTGCACCATGTTGTTCTGCCTGGCGTCGGGGCACTTCGACTTGTCGGTGGGCTCGGTGATCGCCTGCGCCGGCGTGGTGGCGGGGATCGTGATCCGCGACACCGACAGCGTGGTGCTCGGTGTGTCCGCCGCCCTGGCCATGGGCCTGGTGGTGGGGCTGATCAACGGTATCGTCATCGCCAAGCTGCGCATCAACGCGTTGATCGCGACCCTGGCGACCATGCAGATTGTGCGCGGCCTGGCCTACATCTTCTCCAACGGCAAGGCCGTCGGGGTGATGGACGAAGGCTTCTTCGTGTTCGGCAACGGCCAACTGATGGGCGTGCCGGTGCCGATCATCATCACCGTGCTGTGCTTTGTGTTCTTCGGCTGGTTGCTCAACTACACCACCTACGGGCGCAACACCATGGCGATTGGTGGCAACCAGGAAGCGGCGCTGCTGGCCGGGGTGAACGTCGACCGCACCAAGATCATCATCTTTGCAGTGCACGGTTTGATCGGCGCGCTGGCCGGGGTGATCCTGGCCTCGCGCATGACCTCGGGCCAACCGATGATCGGCCAGGGTTTCGAGCTGACGGTGATCTCGGCCTGCGTCCTGGGCGGGGTCTCGTTGAGCGGTGGTATCGGCATGATCCGTCATGTGATTGCCGGGGTGCTTATCCTGGCGATCATCGAGAACGCGATGAACCTGAAGAACATCGACACCTTCTACCAGTATGTGATCCGTGGTTCGATCCTGTTGCTGGCGGTGATTATCGACCGCATGAAGCAACGCTAAAGTCGTGCCCTGTGAAGATCAAAATGTGGGAGCTGGCTTGCCTGCGATAGCGGTGTGTCGGCCTGCACATTTACTGGCTGACACGCCCTCATCGCAGGCAAGCC
>NZ_JASCPP010000150.1:0-11736 GCF_029959745.1 Pseudomonas sp. PS01298
CTGGCTTGCCTGCGAAAGCGGCGTGTCAGTGGATGCATCTGGTGCTGACCCACCGCCTTCGCAGGCAAGCCAGCTCCCACATTAGTCCGTGTTGGGTCAGAGGTATTTGAGTCCGGCCAGGTCGGTGCGTGGTGGCCTGTGTGCGTCCACCACACATCTGACTGGCTGAATGCGGTCAAAAATGTGGGAGCTGGCTTGCCTGCGAAAGCGGCGTGTCAGTGAATACATCTGGTGCTGACCCACCGCCTTCGCAGGCAAGCCAGCTCCCACATTAGTTCGTGTTGGGTCAGAGGTATTGGAGTCCGGCCAGGTCGGGCGCCTTGGCTTGTGTGCGTCCACCACACATCTGACTGGCTGAATGCGGTCCAAAATGTGGGAGCTGGCTTGCCTGCGAAAGCGGCGTCTCAGTGAGTACATCTGTCGCTGACTCACCGCAATCACAGGCAAGCCAGCTCCTACACTCGGCCGTGTTGAGTCAAAGGTACTTGAGCCAAGCCAAATCCCGCCTGCGGGCTTTCAGTCTGGCGAACCAACGTACTGGCGCGTACAACGCCACAGGCAGCACTAACGCGACCAGCCAGATGGCGCCGATGCTGTCGACGCCGAAATAGCTGCCCTGGTTGAGCCCGAACAGCGCCACACCGATGACATAGAGCATTTTCAGCACATAAAGATGCAGCAAGTAGAAGAACATCGGCGCCGCGCCGAAGGTGGCGAGCACGCCGATCCAGCGTTTTTGTCCGGCACGTTCAAACGCCAGTAACAGCAGCAACCCGAGCCCCAGGGTCAGCGCCAGAAACAATAGCGAAGGCGGGTACTTGGTGACGTTGAAAAAGCTCATCAGCGTCCGCACGCCGTCGTCATAGGCCTGCCAGGGTTTCTCGCCATAGCCATTGGCCGCGCGCGCCACTACGAATCCCAGCAACGCCGCCACACCGCTCAGCAACAGGTAGCGCTGGCGCAGCGCCGGCTGCAGGGTATTCGCGAACCACGGGCCGAGGCCGTAGCCGAGGGCAATCACGCCGATCCACGGCAGCACCGGATACGTGATCCGCAGGCGCAACGCGTCGCCAACCTCGATCCAACCGCGCTCATGCAAAATCGCCCAGGCGTCTTGCAGCGCCGACCCCGGCGTGAAGTGCAGGCCATCGAGCAGGTTGTGCCCGGCGATGATCACCAGGGCGACCGCGATCAGCAACGGACGCGGCAGCCACACCAGTGCGGCGAGGGCGAGCATGCTCACGCCGATGGCCCAGATCACTTGCATATAGATCACGCTGGGCGGCAGTTGGAAGGTCCACGCGAAGTTGACCAGGGTGAACTCCAGCACCACCAGGAACAGCCCGCGCTTGAACAGGAACGCCGACACATCGCGCCGGCCCCGGTACTTCTGGCCGTACAGCCACGCGGATAAACCCGTGAGCAGCACAAACACCGGTGCACACAGGTGGGCGAGGGTGCGGCTTACAAACAACGCGGGTTCGGTGCTGTCGATGTTCATCGGGTCGCTGACCTGGCGGTGCAGCAGGAAGGTTTCGCGCACGTGGTCGAGCAACATGAACAGGATGACCAGGCCGCGCAGGGCGTCGATGGTCAGCAGGCGTGGGCGTTGGGGAACAGCGTCGGTCATGGGCGGCATCACAGGGCAGGCGGGCGATGAGCGTTATCCTATAACATTAATTTGCGCGTTGCCGTGCTTCGTTGTGCAGATTAGAATGCGATCAATTCTTAATTACTCCTTGGCCCCGCGCCGGTGACTCGCATGTCGTCCCCCCTCAATCTGCCTATCCAGGACCTGTACTGCGAACACCACGGATGGTTGTACCGCTGGCTCGACCGCAAGCTGGGCAACGCCAGCGACGCGGCCGACCTGGCCCACGATACCTTCATGCGCCTGCTCACCCGCCAGCCCGGCAACGGTTTTGGCAGCGAGCCGCGTGCGTTGCTCACGCATATCGCCAAGGGCCTGATGATCGACAGTTGGCGCCGCCAGGAAGTCGAGCGCGCCTACCTTGAGACCATTGCCCACCTGCCCGAGCAGGAAGTGCCGTCGCCGGAAACCCGCTGGCTGATCCTCGAAGCGCTGTACCGCATCGAAGCCATGCTGCGCGACCTGCCCGACAACACCCGCCAGGCCTTCCTGATGTCGCAGATCGACGGCTTGACCTACGCGCAGATCGCCGAGCGCCTGCAGGTGTCGCTGGTGTCGGTCAAACGCTACATGCGCGATGCATTTCTCGCCTGCCTGAGCGTGGCATGAGCCCGTCGATCGACCCGCTGATCCTCGGCGAGGCCGCTGACTGGATGGTGCAGTTGCAGTCCGGCAGCGCCACCGACGAGGATCGCCGCGCCATCGCCCAATGGCAATGCCGCAGCGCGCAGCACGCCCAGGCCTGGCAGCGCGCGGAAGCGATCCTCGGCGACTTCAACAGCGTGCCCGGCGCGATTGCCGGCGACACCCTCAAGCGCATCGGCCGCAAGAAAGCCCTGGGTCGGCGCCAGGCCCTCGGGCTGTTGCTGCTGGCGGGGCCGGCGAGCTGGCTGGCCTGGGAGCACAAGCCCTGGCAGGCCTGGACCGCCGACCAGCACACCGCCATCGGCGAGCAGCGCAACCTCACGTTGCCGGATGGCACGCGCCTGCTGATCAACACTGCCAGCTCGCTGAATATCGTCTTTACCGATCAGGTGCGGCGCATCGAATTGCTGCAAGGCGAAGTGCTGATTACCACCGCCAAGGACCCGGCGCCGACGCACCGTCCGTTCAGCGTGCAGACCCGCCACGGCAGCGCGCGGGCGCTGGGGACGCATTTCAGTGTGCGGGTCGGGGAGCAGAGCAGCCGCGTGGCGGTGATCGACGGCGCAGTGGAAATGCTGCCGCTGCATGCCAGCCGGGGGCTGATCCTCAAGGCCGGTGAACAGAGCGCGTTCGGCAGTGACAGCGTGGCGGCGGTGGCGCCGCTGGAGGTGGGCGCAATGACCTGGGAAAACGGCATGTTGCTGGCCCAGCAGATGCGCCTGGCGGATTTGCTCGAGGAGCTGGGCCGCTACCGGCAGGGCGTGTTGCGCTGTCACGCCAGTGTGGCCGGGTTGAGCGTGTCCGGCGCGTTCCCGCTGCGCGACACCGATGCCAGCCTGCGCCTGTTGCAGGACACGTTGCCGGTCCAGGTCAGCAGCCTGACCGGTTACTGGGTCACTGTTGAGCCACGCTGAAACTTTTTTGCCTGTTCGCTGACACCTTTTTCGTTGTCGTGCGGTGTAGGGGAGAACCCTCAACTTTGCACCGCGCCGACAGGAATGCCCATGACCTTCACATCGCACCCCATCCGCCCCTTGCAGGCCTTGAGCCTGGCCGTCGCGCTCGCGGCCATCGCACCGCTGCACAGCGCCGTGGCCGCCGAGCCGGCAAGCAGCGCGGCGCGCAGCTACAACCTCGGCGCCGGGCCGTTGGGCAATGTGCTGGCGCAGTTTGCGGCGTTGTCCGGCGTGCCGTTGTCGTTCGACTCCAAGCTGCTCAATGACCAGCACAGCGCAGGCCTGCAAGGCAGTTACACCGCGCAGTCGGGCTTTATGCAGTTGCTGCAGGGCAGCGGCTATACCCTGCAGAGCACCGGCGCGAATGGCTACACCGTGGTGCCCCAGGCCAGCGGTGATGCGGTGGAGCTGGGCGCTACCACCATCAGCGGCGAGGGCGGGGCGCAGGCGGACACCTACGGCGGTGGCCAGGTCGCGCGTTCGGCACGGCTGGGCGTGTTGGGCAATCGTTCGATCAATGATGTGCCGTTCAGCGTGGTCAGCTACACCGCCAAGACTATCGCCGACCAGCAGGCGCGCACCGTGGGCGATGTGCTGCTCAATGATGCGTCGGTGCGCCAGTCTTCCGGGTTCGGCAACTTCTCCCAGGTGTTCACCATCCGTGGCTTGCCGTTGAACACCGATGACATTGCCTTCAATGGCCTGTACGGCGTGCTGCCGCGGCAGATCATCACCACCGAGGCGCTGGAGCGCGTCGAGCTGTTCAAGGGCCCCAACGCCTTCGTCAACGGCGTGTCGCCGGCTGGCAGCGGCATTGGCGGCAGCGTCAACCTGGTGCCCAAGCGCGCCGAAGACATCGCCACGCGCAGCGTCACCCTCGACACCACCACCGATGGCCAGGCCGGCGGCCACCTCGACGTGGGCCAGCGCTTCGGTGAAGACAACCGCTTCGGCGCGCGGGTCAACCTGGCCCGGCATGGCGGCGATACTGCCATCGAGGATGAATTCAAAAGCTCGCAGCTGGTGGCCGTGGCCCTGGATTACCGGGGTGATCGCCTGCGCCTGTCCACCGACTTCGGCTACCAGAAAGAACGCATCAACAATGGCCGCTCGGTGGTGTACCCCAATGGCACCAAAGTGCCGAAGGCGCCTTCGGCCAAGGACAACTATGCGCAGGACTGGAGCTGGTCGGAGCTGGAAGACACCTACGGCATGTTCAATGCCGAGTACGACCTGACTGAAAACTGGACCGCCTATGTCGGCGGCGGTGCCAAGCACACGCGCGAGAATGGCCAGTATTCATCGTTGTACGTGGGCAACGACGGCAGCGGCCGCGTCGGCTTCCTGTACTCGCCCCATGATGAAGACAACAAGAGCGCCATGGCCGGCCTCAACGGGCATTTCAACACTGGGCCGGTGACCCATCAGGTCAATCTCGGGTTGTCTGGCATCTGGGGTGAGCAGCGTTCGGCGTTCGAGGCGATCCTGCAGGCCAACCGTCGGCCGGGCAATCTGTACAACCCGACCCAGGTGCCTCGCCCGACCGTCACTTACTTCGGCAGCGACATTCACGACCCGCGTGTCGTCGGCAAGAACCGTATCAAGAGCGCCGCCGTTTCGGACACGCTCGGCTTCATCGACGACCGCGTGCTGTTGACCGTCGGCGTGCGTCGCCAGACCATCGAAGTGGATGGCTGGAACACCGCCAGCGGCGCACGCACCGCGAACTATGGCGAGTCCATCACCACGCCGGTGTATGGGCTGGTCGTCAAGCCGTGGGAGCACGTGTCGTTGTATGCCAACCGGATCGAAGGGCTGGCCCAGGGGCCCACGGTGCCGACGGCGGTCGACATCACCAACAGCGGCGACGTGTTCCCGCCGAGTCGCAGCAAACAGACCGAGGCCGGGGTCAAGCTCGATTGGGACAACTACGGTGCGACCCTCGGCGTCTACCGCATCGAACAGCCCAACAGCGCGACCAACAACAACCCCAACAGTGTGACGCCGCAGTTCCCCAACGGCACCCGCACGTTCAATGTCGACGGCGAGCAAATCAACAAAGGCGTCGAGTTGAACGTGTTCGGCGAGCCCATCGACGGCCTGCGGCTGCTGGCGGGCGCTACGTGGATGCACACCGAATTGCAGAACACCTCCAACGGCGCCACCGATGGCAACCGCGCCGCCGGCGTGCCGCGCTTCCAGTTCAACCTGGGTGCCGACTGGGACATCCCGGGCCTCCAGGGCGCCGCCGTCAACGCGCGGCTGCTGCGCACCGGCGGGGAATACGTCAACGCCACCAACACCCTGAACATCCCGGCCTGGACCCGCGTCGACCTCGGCGCCCGCTATGGCTTCAAGGCCGATGACAAGTACATCACCCTGCGCGCCAACGTCGAGAACGTGGCGAACAAGGCGTACTGGGCGTCGGCATCGACGGCCAACAACTACCTGACCCAGGGCGAGCCGCGCACGATCAAGCTGTCGGCCACGGTGGACTTCTAAGCGCCCACTACGGTCCACTGTAGGTGCCGGCCAACCGGCGCCTACAGGAGATAGCCACCGTGAGTACGACCGAACACACGCCGCAGTCCGTCATCGATTTCTGGCAGCACGCCGGCCCCAAGCGCTGGTTCGCCAAGGATGATGGGTTTGACGCAAGCTTTCGCGACACCTTCCACGCCACCCACCTGCAAGCGGCCCGGCGTGAACTGGAAGGCTGGCTGGACACGGCTGACGGCGCGCTGGCGCTGTTGATCCTGCTTGACCAATATCCACGCAATGCGTTTCGCGGTACTGCGCATATGTTCGCTACCGATCCGCTGGCGCGCCTGTATGCCCGGCGCATGGTCGATGCCGGCCTCGATCAGCAGGTGGACCCCGCGTTGCGTGCGTTCTGCTACCTGCCGTTTGAGCACTCGGAGGATGCGGCTGACCAGCAACGCTCTGTGGCACTCAACGCGGCGTTGGACGCCAACACCTACCGCTGGGCCAAGGAACACGCGCGCATCATCGAGCGCTTCGGGCGGTTTCCGCACCGCAACGACGTGTTGGCCAGGCTCACCACACCCGACGAGCGCAGCTTTCTGGAGGAGGGCGGGTTCGCCGGCTGAGCGGCTATTCCCGCGAGGAATGCCCCCATAAAAACAGCGCATTGTCTTTCTCGGCGGACATCTCGTAGCGTGGGGTTTCACCCAAGGAGACCCTGCCATGCACCAGCCCCCGTTGCGCCTCTATGTTGATTCGCTCTACACCAGCCCCTACGCGATGTCGGTGTTCGTCGCCCTGCGCGAAAAGGGCCTGGGCTTCGATGTGGTGACCCTGGACCTGGACGCCGCGCAAAATCGCACCGCCGATTTCGCCCAACTGTCCCTGACCCAGCGCGTGCCCACGCTGGTGCACGGCGATTTTGCGCTGTCGGAGTCGTCAGCGATCACCGAGTACCTGGAGCACCTTTACCCGGACACGCCGGTGTACCCGGTCGAGCCAAGGCAGCGGGCACGGGCGCGTCAGGTGCAGGCGTGGCTGCGCAGCGACTTGCTGCCGATCCGCCAGGAGCGTTCGACGCTGGTGGTGTTCTGCGGGCAGACAATGCCGCCGCTGTCGCCGGCGGCCGAGGTCGCGGCAGGTACGTTGATCAGTGCGGCGCAGGCGCTGCTGGCGGGTAACCCGGAGTACCTGTTCGGCGCGTGGTCGATTGTCGATGTGGACCTGGCGGTGATGCTCAATCGCCTGATTCTCAACGGCGACAGCGTGCCCGCCGGGCTGGTTGATTACGCGCAGCGCCAGTGGGCGCGGCCGTCTGTGCAGGAATGGGTCAACCTGCCACGCCCTGCGCTTTAAGCCACCATTCATCCCCCGTCTGCGGTGGCGCCCTTGACAGGCGTCACCCGCGCGGCAAATACTTCGCCATATTCATATATATGACTAAATAACAAAGTGAATGTGGCCCCATGAATACGCTCTCCAGTGATGCCCGCCTGCCGCTCTATCAACGCCTGCGCGACCATCTGGTCGAACAGATCGCCAACAATCGCTGGCGCCCTGGCGAAGCGATTCCCACCGAAGCGGTGCTGTCCGCCGAATACGAGATCTCCACGGGCACCGTGCGCAAGGCGGTGGATGCACTGGTGAGCGAGGGCATCCTTGAGCGCCAGCAGGGCCGTGGCACGTTCGTCCGCCGCCCGCAATTCCAGTCGTCGTTGTTTCGCTTCTTCCGTTTCCAAGGCCCCTCGGGCGAACGCCAGGTGCCCGAGAGCCGCATCCTCACGGTGGAATCCGTGACAGCACCGTCGGCGGTCAGCGAGGCCCTCGGCCTGGCAGCCGAAGCCCAGGTGATTCGTATCGTGCGTACCCGTCTGCTGGACGTGCAGCCATTGCTGGCGGAAGAGATCTGGCTGCCGCGCAAGCGCTTCCAGGCGTTGCTCGACATCGACTTGTCCGCGCAGGGCCCATTGCTCTACCCGGTGTATGAAAGCGTCTGCGGACAAGTGGTGGCCTCGGCCGAGGAGACCCTTACCGCCGAATCGGTCAACGAGGTGTACGCGCGGCTGCTGCAGGTGCCGGTCAACAGCCCGGTGGTGGTGATCGAGCGCCTGGCCCGCGATTACGCCGGGCAGCCGCTGGAGTGGCGCCGCTCGCGTGGGCACGCCGAGCACTTCCGATACCGCGTGGATATCCGCTGACGCACCACCCGTAGTTTCGTGTTTGCCAACACTGGCCTTGCAACGGCGCGGTTCGTGCTCGGCTGCCTCGCGTTTGACCTATAAGGATAAAAATCATGTTCAGTTGGTATCGCCAAGTCACTCCTCGGGAGCGCAAAACGTTCTGGGCCTGCTTCGGCGGATGGTCCCTCGATGCATTGGAAGTGCAAATGTTCGGCCTGGCGATCCCGGCCCTGATCGCCGCGTTCGCCTTGAGCAAGGGCGATGCCGGGCTGATCAGCGGGGTCACGCTGGTTACCTCGGCCATCGGTGGCTGGGTCGGCGGCACCTTGTCCGACCGCTACGGCCGGGTGCGCACCCTGCAGTGGATGATCCTGTGGTTCTCGTTCTTCACGTTTATCTCGGCGTTTGTCACCGGCTTCCACCAGTTGCTGATCGTCAAGGCCCTGCAGGGCTTCGGCATCGGTGGTGAGTGGGCGGCGGGCGCGGTGTTGATGGCCGAGACCATCAACCCCAAGTATCGCGGCAAGGTCATGGGCACCGTGCAAAGCGCCTGGGCCGTGGGCTGGGGCGTGGCGGTCGGGGTGTTCGCGCTGATCTATTCGTTTGTGCCGCAGGACATGGCCTGGCGTGTGATGTTCGTGGTGGGCCTGCTGCCGTCGTTCCTGATCATCTGGGTGCGCCGCAATGTGGAAGAGCCCGACAGCTTCCAGCGCCTGCAAAAAGAGCAGGTCATCCCGCAGAGCTTCTTCAAGTCGCTGGCCGGGATTTTTCGCCCCGAGCTGATCCGCGTCACGCTGTTTGGCGGCCTGCTGGGCCTGGGCGCACATGGCGGTTACCACGCGGTGATGACCTGGCTGCCGACCTTCCTCAAGACCGAGCGCAACCTGTCGGTGCTCAACTCGGGTGGCTACCTGGCGGTGATCATTTTTGCGTTCTGGTGTGGCTGCGTGGTCAGTGGTTTGCTGATCGACCGCATTGGCCGGCGCAAGAACATCGTGCTGTTCGCGCTGTGCTGCGTGGTCACCGTGCAGGCCTATGTGTTCCTGCCGCTGACCAATACGCAGATGCTGTTCCTCGGCTTCCCGCTGGGCTTCTTCGCCGCCGGCATTCCGGCCAGCCTGGGGGCGTTGTTCAACGAACTGTACCCGGCGGATGTGCGCGGTGCCGGCGTGGGTTTTTGCTACAACTTCGGGCGCGTGCTGTCGGCGGTGTTCCCGTTCCTGGTGGGGCATATGAGCGACTCGATGTCGCTGGGCTCGGCCATCGGCATTGATGCCGGGATTGCCTACGGGGTCGCCGTGATTGCCGCCCTGTGCCTGCCGGAAACCCGTGGCCGCGTGCTGGAAGCGGCGCCGGTCGACAGCATCCCCAGCGGCCAGCGCGCGCAGGCCTGAGACCTATTTACGGATGAAAGACGACCACCATGCTCGATAACTGCTCCACGCCCATCACCGGCATCGATGCCCACGCCCATGTGTTCAGCCAGGCGCTGACCCTGGCCGGTGAGCGGCGCTATACCCCTGGGTACGACGCCACGCTGGGGGATTACCTCAGCCACCTGCACGCCAATGGCCTCAGCCATGGCGTGCTGGTACAACCGAGCTTCCTCGGCACCGACAATCAATACCTGCTCGCGGCCCTGCAGCAGGCGCCCGGTCAGTTGCGTGGGGTGGTCGTCGTAGACCCGGACGTCGGTCGCGATACCTTGCAGGCCATGGCCCGCCTGGGCGTCGTGGGGGTGCGCTTGAACCTGGTGGGGCGTGCGCTGCCGGATTTTGCCGGGCCGGGCTGGAAAGGGTTTTTCGCGCTGATCGCCGAACTCGGCTGGCACGTGGAATTGCACCGCGAGGTGGATGACTTGCCGCAACTGATTCGGCACTTGATTCCGTTCGGGGTCAAGCTGGTGATTGATCACTTTGGCCGGCCCGATGCCCGGCAAGGGGTTGAGCAACGCGGGTTTGCCGAGTTGCTGGAACTGGGACTCAGCGGCCACCTGTGGCTGAAAGTCTCGGGTATCTACCGCCTGGCCGGCACGCCCGCGCAGAACCTGGCGTTTGCGCGCGAGGCCATGCCGCTGCTGCTGCAAAGTTTCGGTCGGCATCGGCTGGTGTGGGGCAGTGACTGGCCGCACACCCAACATGAAGCGTCCACGGGCTATGCCAGTGTGGTTGAGCAGCGCCAGGCCCTGGGCTGTTCGGCGCAGGTCGAGCAGGCGTTGCTGGTCGATACGCCGAGCCGCTTATTCGGCTTCCACCACCCGTAGCCAGGCCTGCTCCACGCGGCGGTCGAGGTCTTCCCAATCCGCCATGCCCAGTACCCGTGTAGTGTTCAATCCGCGCAGATAGCCGCGCAGTTGCTGGGCGCTGGCGTTCACCTGCTCGGCATCGGCGGTGTCGTTCTGCAGCACGGTTTCATAGTCGACCAGGTAATCGGCGACCCGCTCGCGAAACTCCGGCAGTACGGCCTCGCGGATGCGGTCGAAGGTTTTCTGGTGGGGCTTCATGGCGTGGTCCTTATAAGTTTTATGTGCGCACTATCGGTTCAGATAATAGTCACCATCAAGCATCGCAAGTTCTGTTTTTACAGGAAAGGCGGAAAATCGCCTCATCAAGACGCTGCTCAAGGAAATGCGCGATGAGGACATTTATCCAACTGGCTTTGATGGCCCTGATGCTGGGCACTGTCGTCATGAACACGGCGGCAATCGCCGATGAACTGCCCACAGGCCATTTGCTACCTATCGTCGGTAGCGTAGACTCCCTGCAGCGTGCGCAATCGGTGGGTGTGTTGCTGAGCGACAACACCCGCGACAATCTCAGCTACCTTGAACGCTACCACGACATGGCCTTGAATGGCGCCAAGGATGCCCTCGACGGGCGTATCCGCGAGGCGTTCGTCAACAGCTCCGACCCGGAACTGGCCATCGATTGGTTGATGAGCTCGCTGCAAGGCACCTTCCTGTCGGTCACCGTGTACGACAACCTGGATGCCCTGATGCAGGCTCACCCCGATGTGGTGGTGATGCTCGACACCCATAACCAACTGCTGACCCAGCGTAACGACCAGGTCGAGGCGCGTTTTATTGCGCGGTTCTATGACACGAACCTGCAATACATCGCCAAGGCCGAAGGCTCGGTGCACAAACAGCTGCCATCGGTGTGGGTGCACGACAAGGCCGCACCGGAGATTGCTGCGCAGATCGAACAGCAGCGCGATGTACAGCTTGATGCCTTGAAGCAGTTCGATGCATCGCTCAAAGCGTTGATTCGTGCCAGTTGATGTGACCTTTTTTAGTTATTTTCAGGAATTTTTCATGCGCTCTTTTTTCGTCCCGGCCCTGGCCTTTGCTTCCCTGTTACTGGCCGGTTGTGTTTCCGCTCCGAATGCACCCACCCTGACCCTGCAAACCAGCAAGGGCCCAGAAGCCTATGTGCAGTGTGTTGTACCGAAACTTGAAAAACACGGGATCACCTCGACCGTGACGCAAAACTCGCGTCACGCCAAAGTGGTACTGACCAGCAAGATCGCCGCCGATGACGTGCTGGAAGCCTACAAATCGCAGGATGGCGGCAAAGTGTTCTTGTACGAGCGCAAGCCGCTGGCGTCGACGATCACGCCATCGCGTTTGGAGCTTGCCGCGCAGGAATGCAAGTAACTGCCGGCAGCGCATCGCCTGGTGCGGGGATGTGGACGCGCCAACCTTTGAGCGGATTGCACAACCCGGTTCCAACTTGAAATACATCCCCAATGTGGGAGCGGGCTTGCTCGCGAAAGCGGTGGTTCAGTCAATAGTTTCGGTGACTGACACTCCGCCTTCGCG
>NZ_JASCPP010000151.1:0-11533 GCF_029959745.1 Pseudomonas sp. PS01298
GCGCAGCAGCCCCCATAAGTACCCCCTTTAAACATCAGGTATACCGTGGCGCCTGGTTTTGGGGCTGCTGCGCAGCCCAACGCGGGGCAAGCCCGCTCGCCACAAAAAATCCAGTTCACTACAAAAAAATCCAGCTCAATATAAAAAAAGCTAGTTCACTACAAAGAAAGCCAGCTCACTACAAAAGAAGCCAGCTCGCTACGAAGAAAGCCAGCTCACCCCAAACCAATCCCCCCATAAAACCCAATCGGTTTAAAACCAGTTTCCCCGCCAAGCAAAAAAACACAAATAGTGGTGAATTATTTCGTGTCCCCTTGTATCTGAAGTGACAGAGCGGTGCCATCGCAACGATGGCACCACCCCTGTTCTGCTTTAGAGTGGCCCGCATGAAATTACGTAAGAAAAGCGTCAAACCCATCGGATTGAAAGACATCACCATCGTCGACGACACCAAGATGCGCAAGGCGATCACCGCCGCCGCCCTGGGTAACGCCATGGAATGGTTCGACTTCGGTGTCTACGGGTTCGTCGCCTATGTGTTGGGTAAAGTGTTCTTCCCGGACGCCTCGCCCAGTGTCCAAATGATCGCCGCCCTCGCCACCTTCTCCGTGCCTTTCCTGATTCGTCCGCTGGGCGGCCTGTTCTTCGGCGCGCTGGGGGATAAATACGGGCGACAGAAAGTCCTCGCCGCGACCATCGTGATCATGTCGCTGAGTACCTTCGCCATCGGCTTGATTCCAGGCTACGCCTCCATCGGCATCTGGGCACCGATCCTGTTGCTGCTGTGCAAGATGGCCCAGGGTTTCTCGGTGGGCGGCGAGTACACCGGCGCGTCGATTTTCGTTGCCGAATATGCGCCAGACCGCAAGCGCGGCTTCCTCGGCAGCTGGCTGGATTTCGGCTCGATTGCCGGCTTCGTGCTGGGTGCGGGTGTAGTGGTGCTGATTTCCAGCGTGCTCGGCGAAGCGGACTTCGAAGCCTGGGGCTGGCGCCTGCCGTTCTTCCTGGCCCTGCCCCTAGGCATCATCGGCCTGTACCTGCGCCATGCGCTGGAAGAGACCCCGGCGTTCCAACAACATGTCGACAAGCTTGAACAAGGCGACCGCGAAGGCCTGACCCACGGCCCGAAAGTGTCGTTCAAGGAGATCGCCACCAAGCATTGGCGCAGCCTGCTGACCTGCATCGGTATCGTCGCGGCCACCAACGTGACGTACTACATGCTGCTCACGTACATGCCCAGCTACCTCTCGCACAACCTGCACTACGCCGAAAACAGCGGCGTGCTGATCATCATCGCGATCATGGTCGGCATGCTGTTCGTGCAGCCGTTCATTGGCTTTGTCAGTGACAAGATCGGCCGCAAGCCTTTCATCATCGCCGGCAGCATCGGCCTGCTGTTCCTGGCCATCCCGGCGTTCATGCTGATCACCAGCGGCAAGACCGGGCTGATCTTCGCTGGCCTGCTGATCCTCGCGGTCGTGCTGAACTTCTTTATCGGCGTGATGGCTTCGACGCTGCCCGCGATGTTCCCCACCCACCTGCGCTACAGCGCGCTGGCCAGTGCGTTCAACGTGTCGGTATTGATCGCCGGCGTGACGCCAACCGCCGTGGCCTGGCTGGTGGAAAGCACCAATGACCTGTTCATGCCCGCCTATTACCTGATGGTGTTTGCCGTGATCGGCCTGATCACTGGCCTGACCATGAAGGAAACCGCCAACAAGCCTTTGCGCGGCGCAGCCCCGGCCGCCTCGGACATGGAAGAAGCCAAGGAACTCCTGCAGGAGCACCACGACAATATCGAGCAGAAAATCGAAGACATCGATGCCGAGATTGCCGCCCTGGAAGCCAAGCGCCAGAACCTGGTGCAGCAGCATCCACGGATTAATTAAGCCCTTACCCGGCGTGGCGGCCCCGGCCGTCGCGCCATTGGAGTGTCAAGCATGGTTTCAAGCGTCACCGCTGCACAATCGCTACTCAGCGCCGATGAACGCGCTGCCATCGCCGAAATAGAAGCCACCACCAGCATCCTGCAATTGGTCACCCGCCTGACCGGCATGCGCTTTGCCGGCATCGCCAAATTCACCGACCTGGAATGGATCGTCTGCTCCGTGCATGACACGGTCGACATGGGCATCCACGTCGACGACGTCCTCGACCTCGAAACCACCCTGTGCAGCGAGTTCTGCATCGACCCCCAGGCCCTGTTCATTCCGCAGATCAGCGACAACGGCCGCTTTGCATCGCGCCCGGTGGTCAAGCAATACGCGATCGAGAGCTACGCCGGTGCGCCGATCTTCCTGCCCGACGGCCGCCTGTTTGGCGCGCTGTGCGCACTGGATTCGCGGTCGATGCTGTTTGATGACCCCAACCTGCCGGAAACCCTCAGCCTGTTTGCACGCCTGATCGGCTGCATTTTCTACGCTAATCTGACCCCGGCAGATCAGTGACCGCCGCCCTGCCACGCAACGCGGCCATGTCGCGTTTGGGTGGCACGCCAAACAGGCGGCTGTATTCGCGACTGAACTGCGACGGGCTTTCATAGCCAACCTTGAAGGCAGCACTGGACACGTCCTGATGCTCGTTCAACATCAAGCGCCGCGCCTCGTTCAGGCGCAGCCATTTCTGATACTGCAATGGACTCATCGCCGTCAGCTGGCGAAAGTGATGGTGAAAGGTCGCGGCACTCATCTGCACGCGCTCGGCCAATTCATCTACGCGCAAAGGTCCGTGGTAATTGAGTTTCAGCCAGTCGATTGCCCGGGCAATCCGGTAACCCTGGCCGTCCACCGAACAGATCTGTCGAAGCGCGCCGCGCTACCTGAAAAAATGACTCGGCGTCTTGCCAAACTGTTTCTTGAACATGCTGGTAAAGGCGCTCGGGCTGTCGTAACCCAGCTCCAGGGCCACGTCGATGATCTTCTCTCCCACCGCAATACGCTCCAGCGCCAGCAGCAGCCGTGCCTGCTGGCGCCACTGGCCGAAAGTCATGCCGGTTTCCTTGCGGAACAGGCGCTGGATGGTTTTCTGGTCCAGGGCCAGGCGCTCGCTCCAGTCGGCTACGGTGGAGGCATCACCCGGATCCTCCTGCCACGCCTCGCAGATCTGATTGATGCGCGCGTCGGCGGGCTGCGGCAACGACAGCGGCAACGCCGGCAGCAGCGCCAGTTCGTCGAGGATCAGGTGCATGATCCGCGCATCCCGCGAATCCTCGGCGTACGGCGGCTTGAGGCTGACCGAGGCCTTGATCAGTTCGCTCAGCAGCGGCGAAATGCTGACTGCCTTGGTCTCGGTCGGCAGGTTGGGGAAACTATCGGGGCGCACAAACACGCTGCGCATTTTCAGCGCACCCACGCAACGCAGTGAATGCACCTGCCCGCTGGGCATCCAGAAACCGCGATTGGGCGGCACCGTCCACTGGTTATGCGCCGAATGCACCACCATTACGCCTTCGGTGGCGTACAACAGCTGGTGCTTTTCGTGGCGATGGTCGGGGATCACCCAGTTTTCCGGGTAGTCGGTGGCCGAGCTGATCACGGCCCAGTCGCCCGCATCGATCTCCTGCAGAAAAACATCAAGTGATTTAATCATTTCGCCCTTTTTGCGATGGTTGCTTCCCGAATTACGCGAGACAGGCATTTTCGGCGACTCTAGCATAACCATCGAAACAATTTGAAATGGACAGCCTGCTCAAGTACGGGCTGTCCCTGATCGCTGCCTTGTATGGAATGCCTGCATGTCGACCTTGACCGCATCACCTGCTGCCACCTCGAGTCCGCCTCAAGTAAGCCCGTTAGTCATGCGTATCCTCGGCGCCTGCGCCCTGGCGCATCTGATCAACGACCTGATCCAGGCCGTACTGCCCTCGATCTACCCGATGCTCAAGGCCAATTACGGGCTGAGCTTCACCCAGGTCGGCCTGATCACCCTGACATTCCAGCTGACCGCCTCGCTGCTGCAACCGTGGATCGGCTACCACACCGACCGTCATCCCAAGCCGTGGCTGCTGCCGGCCGGCATGGTGTGCACGCTGATCGGCATCCTGATGCTGGCGTTTGTCGGCAGCTTCCCGGCGATTCTGCTGGCGGCAGGCCTGGTGGGCGTCGGCTCGTCGACCTTCCACCCGGAAACTTCGCGCGTCGCGCGCCTGGCTTCCGGTGGGCGCTACGGCCTGGCGCAATCGACCTTCCAGGTCGGCGGCAATACCGGCAGTGCCCTCGGCCCGTTGCTCGCGGCGGCGATCATCATTCCCTACGGCCAGGGCCATATCGCCTGGTTCGGCCTGTTTGCGGTGTTCGCGATCCTGGTGCTCTATGGCTTGAGCCGCTGGTACCGCAACCACCTCAACCTCTTCAAGCTCAAGCAAGGCAGCAAAGCCACCCACGGCCTGTCGAAACGCCGGGTGACGTTTGCCCTGGTGGTGCTGGCGGTGCTGGTGTTCTCCAAGTACTTCTACATGTCCAGCCTGACCAGCTACTTCACCTTCTACCTGATCGAGAAATTCAACCTGTCGGTGGCCAATTCGCAGCTGTACCTGTTCCTGTTCCTCGGTGCAGTAGCAGCGGGCACGTTTTTTGGCGGCCCGATTGGCGACAAGATCGGCCGCAAGAAGGTCATCTGGTTCTCGATCCTCGGCGCCGCGCCCTTCACTCTCGCCCTGCCCTACGTCGATCTGTTCTGGACCGCCGTGCTCAGTGTGGTGATCGGCTTTATCCTGGCCTCGGCCTTTTCGGCCATCGTGGTGTTCGCCCAGGAACTGGTGCCAGGCAACGTCGGCATGATCGCCGGGGTGTTCTTCGGCCTGATGTTCGGCTTCAGCGGGATCGGCGCGGCCTTGCTCGGCCTGCTCGCCGATAACCATGGCATCGAGTATGTCTACAAGCTGTGCTCGTTCCTGCCGCTGGTGGGCATCCTGACCATCCTGTTGCCGTCGACCAAAGGCGTCTAGACCGCCGGTCATCGGATGGCTGTGTGCCATCACCCTAAGTGTTCTGAAAAACCTGCGTGTGCGCTTACAATCCCGGTTTAAACGCACACCCAGGCAGACCCGGCACGAAATGACGCTCGACCCTCCCACGATCTTGGCACTCACCGTTGCCCTGGCAGCCGCTGCCGCCCTGTACCTGGCCGTTGAATGGCGCAGCGTACGCGAACCTTCGCTGCTGTTCTGGAGCGCCGGTTTCGCCACCATTACCCTCGGTTCAACCCTGGCCCTGCTGCGCAGCAGCGGTTTCCTGATGATCGGCATCTGGTTCGCCAACGGCCTGCTGGTGGCTGCGCACCTGTTGTTTTTACTCGGCGTGGCGCGGTTCACCCAGGTGCGCCTCTCGCGCCTGTGGTGGTTGCTGCTGGTGGTCTGGCTCGGGATGCTGATGCTGCCGGCTGACCTGCCCTGGTCCAAGGCCATGCTCGGCGTGCAATCGCTGCTGGTGGCGCTGCCGACGCTGCGCGCGAGCTTCCTGCTGCGTCCGCACGGTAAATCGCTGAGCATCGGCGCGGTGCAGCTGCGGTACGTGCTGCTGATCCATGGCGTGTTCTATCTGGCCAAGGCGCTGTCGGTGCTGATCCCCGGCACGTTGATCGACCTTGCCGCGTTCAAGGGCGAAATCATCCAGGTGTCGCTGGTGGAAGGCGCCATGGCGATCATGCTGATCGCGCTGTCGATGACCGGCTCGGAACGCTACCGGCGCGAACAACAGATCGCCCGCCTCGCCGCCCGCGACCCGCTGACCGCCCTGTACAACCGCCGCGCCCTCGACTTGCGCGCGCCACGCTTGCTGGCCCAGGTATCACCGGCGCAACCGGGTGCGCTGCTGCTGATCGACATCGATAACTTCAAAGGGGTCAACGACCTTTACGGCCACACGGCCGGCGACCGCCTGCTGATCGCCCTGAGCGAGATGATCCGCAGTGTGGTGCCGCGTGGCGCATTGGCCGCACGCCTGGGCGGTGACGAATTTGTGATCCTGCTCACCCCGGCGTCGAGCGAGCAGATCATCGAACTGGGCAGCAGCCTGCGCGACCAGTTTTATCAACTGGCCGCGCAGACCGTGCCTACCCCGCAGCCGGTGACCCTGAGCATCGGCGCCAACCTGTTCGACCAACCGCCGGCGAGCCTCACCGCATTGATCGAGCAAGGCGACACCACGTTGTATGAATCCAAGCGTGGCGGGCGCGATAGCATCCGGTTGGTGGACCGCCGGGCGATGCAGGCGCCCTAATGACGCCGCAATCGGCCCGGTGTTGACGCGTCAGCGCCGGCAATCCAGCGCCTACAGGTCGTAGTTAACGGCCACGCTGCGCCCGGTCTGCACCGAAGCCAATGCGCAATCGGCCAGGTGCAGGGCGTACAGGCCGTCGCGCATGCTGGTGGGCAGTGCGTGGCCGTGGTTCAGCGCCTCGATGAACTGCGTCAACTCATTGCGATAAGCATCGGCGTAGCGCTCCAGGAAGAAGTGCTGCAGCGGTTCCAGCGCCTCGGTGTGTTCGGCGCTCCAGTGGCGCACGGTGCTGGGACGATGGTTATCGGTGAGCAACACGCCGTTGGCGCCGGAAACTTCGACCCGCTGGTCGTACCCGTACACCGCCTGGCGGCAGCAGTTGATATGGCATTGCTTGCCCGAGGCGGTGCGCAGCAGGACCATCACGCTGTCGTAGTCGTCGATCGCTTCCAGGCTCGGGTCCACCAGGCGGCTGGCGATGGCGCTGACTTCCACCGGCTCTTCGCCGAGCAAGTGGCGGGCGGTGTCGAAATCGTGGATGGTCATGTCGCGCAGGATGCCGCCGGAGTGTTCGAGGTAATCGCGGGGCGCGAGGCCGGGGTCGCGGCTGGTGATGATGACCTGGCGCACTGCGCCGATCTGCCCGGCGTCGAGGGCCTGGCGCAGGCGCAGCATGTCGGGGTCGAAGCGCCGGTTGAAGCCGAGCATCACCTTGCCGCCCTGGCGCTCTACCGCTTGGGCGGCGCCGCGGGCCTTGGCGATATCAAGGTCGATGGGCTTCTCGCAGAGCACCGCCTTGCCTTCGGCGACCGCCGCCAGCAGCAGATCGACATGGGTGTCGGTGGGCGTGCCGATCACCACGGCGTCGATGTCCTTGCGCGTCAGCGCGGCGGCGCAATCGTAGGCCGCCTCGCAGCCCAGTTGCGCGCTGAGCGCATCGACGCCTTCGCGCCAGGGATCAGCCACCAGCACCAGCGTGGCACTGGGGTGGGCGGCGACGTTGGCGGCGTGGATCTTGGCGATGCGCCCGGCACCCAGAACGGCGATACGTAGCATGGTCGAACTCCTGATGTTGTTATTGAGGGAGATTCAGTCCGGCAGATTGAACGGCGTGACGATTTGCACCTGTGACGGCGCAATCGGGCCGGCCTTCCATAACCGGTGGTAGTGCAGGATGTGCAGGAACACGTGGCGGGCATCGATCTGCAGGTTGTGATCGATGATCGCAGCGATTTTTTCGTCGAGCAGCAACTGGCGGTTTTCCTGGTCGAGGTCGTGGCCGATAAACACCTCCAGCGGGCGATCAAGCGCGGCGAAGGCATCGACAATCGCGCGATTGCCGCCGCCGACGCTGTACACCGCCTTGAGGTCGGGATGCTGTTGCAGCGCCTCGGTGACCCGCTCGAACGTGCGCGCATACACGCCGTAGCCACCACTGATATCGAGCACGCGCAAGTGCGGGGCACGCCCGCGCAGCCAGGCACGAAAGCCCATCTCGCGCTCTTCTTCGCCGCGAAACAGCTCGCTGCCGATCACCACCGCGACGTCCTGGGGCTGCGTCGGCAACCAGCGCGACATCAGGTAGGCGGCGGTCTGGCCGGCGGTGCGGTTGTCCATGCCGACGTAGCCGATACGCTCGCTTTGCGGCAGGTCCGTGACCAGGGTCACCACCGGAATCCCCGCCGCGATCAGTTGCTTGACCGCCTGGTTCACCGCCGGCTCATCGGCCGCCTTGAGCACCACGCCCTGGCTGCCGGTGTCGAGGCAACGCAGCAGTTGGTCATGCATGGCCTGCGGCTCGATTTCTTCGAACAGGTGAAAACGCGGGGCAATCCGAAACGGCGCCAGGCTCGCCAACTGCGCGGTGATTGCTGCCTGCACCGCCGCACTGAAGCGTTGTGGGGTGTGCATGATCACGTCGACATGAAACGTGCGTCCCACCGCCAGGCCGTTTTTCTCCTGAGCCTCCAATTCCTCCAGCGCCTGCTCGATCCGCCGCCGGGTCTGCGCGTGCACGCTGCCGCGCTGGTGCAGCACGCGGTCGACCGTGGCTTTGCTCACCCCGGCCTGGGTGGCCAGTTGCTTGATGGAGAAATGTTTTGCGCGTTCGAGCATGGGTTTCGCCTGAGGTGTTTTTGAGGTCTTTTTTGGGCGTTACTGAGGTTTTGCAATGCTAGTCTCAGTTTTGCCCGGCGTCGAGCCGGACGATCCACAACAACAAGAATCCAGGAGAAACTGCATGCCCTCTACCGATCTCGCCACCTCGTTTTCAGGCCAATACTTTGTCGTCACCGGCAGCACCCAGGGCCTCGGCGCGGCAGTCGCCCACACCCTGGCGCGCCGTGGCGCCGCCGGGCTGATCATCTGCGGGCGCCGCCGCGCCCAGGGCGAAGAGCAGGTGCGACTGCTGGCTGAACTCGATTGCCCGGCGTTTTTTGTCGAGGCCGACCTTGAGAAAGTCGAGGATTGTCGCGCGATCATCGAGGCGGCACGCACCCACTTCGGCACCTTGCACGGGCTGGTGAACTGCGCGGGCATGTCGGATCGCGGCACCATTCTCGATACCTCGCCGCAGCTGTTTGATCGGTTGATGGCGGTGAACGTCCGTGCACCGTTCTTCCTGTTGCAGGACGCATTGAAACTGATGATCAGCAACGGCGTGGAAGGCGCCGTGGTGAATATCCAAAGCGTGACCGGGCACGGCGGGCAGTCGTTCCTCAGTGCTTACGCGGCGTCCAAGGGCGCGCTGGCGATTCTGACCAAGAACGTCGCGTTCAGCGCGCTGCGCAACCGCATCCGCGTCAATGGCCTGAATATCGGCTGGATGGACACGCCCCATGAGGATGAAATCCAGCGCCACTACCACGGTGCAGAAGATGGCTGGCTGGCCAAGGCCGAAAGCGCGCAGCCGTTCGGGCGCCTGCTCAAGCCCGAGGAGGTCGCGCAAAGCGTGGCGTTTTTGCTGTCACGCGAGTCGGGGATGATGACCGGCTCGATCATCGACCTGGAACAAGGCGTGGTCGGTTGCACCGACGGCGGCAGCCCGCAACCGCACCAGGCGCTGAGCCTGCCAGGAGGTGCGTGATGTCCGCATTCGTGACCGAAGAGGCCGTGCGCCTGGCTGACTTCAGCCGCGTCTGTGCGCAGAAGGCGCATGCCGAGGACTATCCGCTGGCCGCTGAAGTGGTCAGCAACGTGCCGATCTACCAGGCGCAAACCTTGCGCAACAGCGACCGCCTCGCGGTCATGAACGAATTGCATCGCCTGTTTCGCGACGGACCGGGAGTGATGGTGGTGCGCCGCGCCTATGAAGACCTGGAGGTGGTGGATCGGCACAGCCAGGTGTTCGACGCGATCTTCGCGCATGAGGCCGCGCAAGGTGTGGCCGCCGACCACTTTGCCAAGGCCGGCAGCAACGGGCGCATCTGGAACGCGTTGCAAAAGGCCGCGTTGCAGTCGCCGGAATCGTTTGTCGAGTACTACGCCAACCCGTTGCTGGGGCTGATCGCCGAGGCGTGGCTGGGCCCGAGTTACCAGGTCACGGCGCAGGTAAACGTGGTGCACCCCGGCGGCCAGGCGCAACAGCCGCACCGCGATTATCACTTGGGCTTCCAGACCGTCGAGGTGGTGGAGCGCTTCCCTCTGCCCTTGCACCTGCTGTCGCAGTACCTGACGTTGCAGGGCGCGGTGGCTCACTCGGACATGCCGCTGGAAACCGGCCCGACCCAGCTGCTGCCGTTTTCCCAGCAATACGCCCTGGGCTACCTGGCCTGGCGCCGCGCAGAGTTTATCGACTACTTCCAGCACCATGCCGTGCAACTGCCACTGAACAAGGGCGACCTGCTGTTCTTCAATCCGGCGCTGTTCCATGCCGCCGGCACCAATCGCACCGCCGACTGCCAGCGCATGGCCAATCTGCTGCAAATCTCCTCGGCGTTCGGCAAGCCCATGGAAGCCCTCGACCGTGACCGCATGATGCTGGCGGTGTACCCGGCGTTGCTGGCCAATACCGGCCTGGACGCGCAGGCGGTTGCTGCGGTGGTGGCCTGCACCGCCGACGGCTATGCCTTCCCGACCAACCTCGACACCGACCCACCCTTGCACGGCCTGGCCCCGCAAACCGGACAGGCACTGATGCTGCAAGCCCTCGACGAACGCTGGACACCTGCAGACTTCGCGGCGGCCGTCACGCAGCTGCGGGCCAAGCGACAGGCGTGATGCTTTAACAACAACAAAAACAACGGAGCAATATCATGAAGAAACACCTCCTTGCGGCACTCTTCACCCTCGCCATCAGCCCCTGGGCACTCGCCGATATTCGTATCGGCGTAAGCATCGCCCAGGTCGACGACGTATTCCTCGCGCAGATGCGTGACTACATGGCCGCCCATGCCAAGGAGTTGCCGGGCGTGAGCCTGCAATTCGAAGACGCCCAGGGCGATGTGGTCCGCCAGCTCAACCAGGTGCAGAACTTCAGCGCCCAGGGCATGGACGCGATTATCGTCAACGCCGTCGACACCGCCGCCACGCAGAAAATGACCCTGAATGCGCAGCAGGCCAAGATCCCGCTGGTGTACGTTAACCGCCGTCCCGAGTTCAAGGAGGTGCCACCGGGGGTGGGCTATGTCGGCTCGGATGAGATCAAGGCGGGCGAGATCCAGATGCGGTACCTGGCCGAGAAAATGGGCGGCAAGGGCAACCTCGCGATCATGCTCGGGCTGCTGTCCAACAACGCCACGCACAACCGCACGCAGGGCGTGAAAAACGTGCTCAAGGACTACCCCGACATCAAGATTGTCGAGGAGCAAAGCGCGGAGTGGCAGCGCAGCAAGGCGATTGACCTGATGAACAACTGGATCGTGTCCGGACGCAAGATCGACGCAGTGGCGGCGAATGCCGATGAGATGGCGATTGGCGCGGCCATGGCCATCAGCCAGGCGGGCATGCAACCGGGCAAGGACATCCTGGTCGCCGGCAGCGATGGCGGCGCGGCCGGGCTGGATGCCGTGAAGAAAGGCCAGTTGCTGGTGACGGCGTATCAGGACAACAAGGGTCAGGCCGTGGGCGCAATTGACCTGGCAGTGAAGATGGTCAAGCAAGAGCCCTACGTGGCTGAGCTGACCATCCCTTACCAGCAGATCACCAAGGACAACTACCAGGCCTTCCTCAACCCTTGACCCTCCTCAACCTCCGTGGCGAGCGGGCTCGCCCCGCGTTGGGCCGCGCAGCAGCCCCAAAACCTGACACCTCGGACTGTCTGAAGAAACGAGGTGGCGATGACTGGGGCGGCTGCGCAGCCCAACGCGGGGCAAGCC
>NZ_JASCPP010000152.1:0-11497 GCF_029959745.1 Pseudomonas sp. PS01298
GCCCCAGTCAAGGCGCTGAGGTTTTCCTGAGAGAACTCAGCGCCTGATTTTGGGGCCGCTTCGCTGCCCAACGCGGGGCAAGCCCGCTCGCCACAGGGGAGTGTGGCGGCCTTGACGGTTGTTTAGATCGCGGATTACTGGGCCGCCGCTTTAATGCTGGCAAACATCTGCTTACCCGCCTTGGCCGGGTCCGCATCTTTATTGCTCATGAAGTTGCTCACCACATCAAACACCGCGCCCTGCACGGCTTGGGACGTTGACATGTTGAACGCCATGCTCGGCGCCAGCGTGCCGGCCTTTTCCGCCTCGGCGAAATCCTTGGCGGAAGCTTGGGCGCAGCTGTCGAAAGGGCTCATGTCGAGGCCCTTGATGACCGGAATCGAGCCTTTGTTCTGGTTGAACACCGTTTGGAATTGCGGCTCCAGGGCGATCTTGGCCAGGTCGTCGCGGGCGGCGTTGTTACCGGGCGTATCGTTTTTGCTCGACAGCTTGAACATCGCCAGTGAGTCGATGGTGTAGCTATAGATGCCTTGAGTGCCGGGGAAGGGCGCGCATTCATAGTCGACGCCGGCCTTTTTGCCGACGGCGCTCCATTCGCTCTTGGCCCAGTCGCCCATGAGTTGCATGCCAGCCTGACCGTTAATGACCTTGGCGGTCTCCATGTTCCAGTCCTGGCCGGCGCCGTTGGGGTCCATGTAGGTCTTCAGTTTGCGCAGGGCGACGAATACTTCGGTCATTTTCGGACCGGTGAAGGTGGCTTCGTCGTTGTCGATAAAGGCCTTTTTGAAGCCATCGGCGCCAAGGATGCTCAGTACCAGGCCTTCGAATACGGTGGTGTCCTGCCATGGCTGGCCGCCGTGGGCGATCGCGATAAAACCGGCGGCCTTGAGCTTGTCGCCGGCGGCGTAGAGTTCTTCCAGAGTGGTCGGGGCATGGGCGACCCCGGCTTTGCGCAGCACGTCGGGGTTGGTCCAGAGCCAGTTGATGCGGTGGATATTCAGCGGCACGGCCACGTAGTGGCCGTCGAATTTCATCAGCTCGGCAATGCTCGGCGGCAGCAGGGTGTCCCAGTGGTTGGCCTGGGCGACGTTGTCGATGCTGGTCAGCAGGCCCAGCTTGCCCCATTCCTGGATGTCCGGCCCTTTGATTTGCGCGGCGGAGGGTGGGTTGCCGGACACTGCGCGAGTCTTGAGCACGGTCATGGCCGCTGCGCCACCGCCACCGGCGACGGCGCTGTTTTGCCAGGTGAAGCCGTCTTTTTCGATCAGTTGCTTAAGCACGTCGGCTGATTTGGCTTCGCCGCCCGACGTCCAGTAGTGGACGACTTCGACGCTGCCTTTGCTCTCAGCCGCCTGGGCGGTGAGCGTACAGAGGCTGGCGAAAGAGACTGCAAGGGCAAGGCGATTGACGAGATTCATAGGGGATACCTTTTTTTGTTGTTATGGACAGCAATGTTTATTCCAATCCCAGGCCTTTGCGGCCCAGGCTGTTGAGTTGTCGAGGGGTGAAGCGGTCTTGCCACTGTTGCTCGTAGTCTTCCCGGGGGAAGTCGTCCGGCGAGACACCTTGCTCGAATGCCCTGAACACGTCCTTGGCGTAACGCAGATTTTTCGGACACATGGGCGCGGCGGGGACGTACATCACATTGCCCCAGCCCTGCTGGTTTTCCACCGGGGCGACGCTGTGGATTACGTCGCAGTGCCACCACACCGAGTCGCCGGCGTGCACGTCCGGAATGGGTGTCATGCCCTGTACCAGCAACGGGTGCCATTTCTCTGAGATGGGCAGCACTTTGCCGGGCGCCACGCCGCACAATTCATCCTCGGGCACGTCATCCAGCAGCGGGCGCAGCAGCATATAAGCCATGGCCTTGGGGATCGGCAGCGTATGCAGCACACCCTGGTCGGCACGCATATCGCACAGTGCCGTCCAGCCCTGGAAGGTGCGGAAGGCCGAGCATTTCACCGTGTCCTTGTAGGCATATTCGTCGACCTCGGTGCGATGCGCGGCATCCCATGGGTCGTACGCCTGGAAGTCATTGCGGTAGATCTTGTCGAAGACCTTCAGGTAGGCCGGATGCAGCCAGCGTTCCAGCGCCCCGGAGTCGGTATGCGGGCCAAGGCCTTTGGATGTGGTGCCCGGTGGGCGCCGGCGGACGCGGTCCGGGTACAGCGCGTTGATGTCCGGATCGAACCATTGCTGGCCTTGGGAATGGGTGGTCCACAACCGGTTGAGGAAGGATTGCGCAGCGCCCATGCGCGGGTGCTGACGCACTTGCATCTGGGCGTCTGACCAGTAGATCGGAAATATCTCCGGGCGGGAGGCGTCGAGGTTGCCGAAAAAGCTGTCAGCCGGGCCGCGATACACCGTGTCGAAATGGTTGTTGTCGAGGTAGTCCAGCAGGCTCTTGTCCCACCCCAGCACTTGCTCGCGCGCGAAGTGATTGCGGATCACCAGGCAGCCCCTGCGCTTGATCAGGGCGCGTTGCGCGTCTGTCACCTGGCCGTTGGCGATCGTGTCGAAATCCAGTTCCGGCCAAGCCGAACCGCTCAGCGCCTGCTGGGCTTTGATCGAGGCGATTTCATCGGCAATGAACGCGCTGACCTCGGCAAACAAAGCGTTCACATCGCCGATCTGCGCGCGCAGGGTTTTCTTCATGTCGACGATGTTGCGCCGGTAGTTGTCCGGCAGCTCGGGACTTTCGAAGGCGTGATATTTACTCATGGGGTGACCTGTATTGTTGTTATGCATACAGGTATGGAATCACCGGGACTGCCTGGGCAGCAGTCCGGTTAGACGCGTTGAGCAGTACGATTGTGGCGTTTGTTGCGTCGTGAATGGAAGAATCGGCTTGGTTACTGGAAGTGATGCCCGTGCTGGGCGCGAAATTGCGAAGGCGTGAGGCCTTTTAGCGCTTTGAACTGGCGATTGAACAACGCCTGGGAGACATAGCCGACCTGCTCTGCGATGGCACTGACCGCCAGGTTGCCCTGCATCAGCAGTGCACAGGCATGTCCGATGCGCAGGCGCACGATGTAGTCCAGCGCTGTGCAGCGTGTGTGTTTGCGAAACATGCGATGGAGGGCCGACACGCTGACGCATGCCATCTGCGCCAATTGCGGAATGCCCACGGGCTGGGCGTAGTGGGCATGCAGATAATCCAGCACGCGACGTATGCGCGGGTCCTCGATTACCTGAGGCGCGGCGTTTTCCACCGCAATACGCTGCGCGGCGACGTCTCGTGACAACAGGTTGAGCACGGTCAGCAAAGAGATCAGCCGCTGCGATGCATCCTGCTCGACCATGGCTTCGATCACCGGGCGCAGGACCCTTGAGGTGCTGTCACTGAAACTCAGCGCCTGCTGGGCTGCCGCCAGTAATGCGCGGGTCGGGGCCATTTCGGGAAACAGGCGCACCAGCGATTCCGCCCAGGCCTCGGAAAACCAGATGACCAGGGCGACGTGCGGTTGGGTCGGGTCAATGCGTTCGGCGGACGACCAACTGTGTGGCACGTTCGGACCCACCAGAACCAGATCGCCGTCGTCGTAGAGCGCCACATCGTTGCTGATATAGCGATGCCCGCGGCTATTGAGGGTGAGGGTCAGTTCGTATTCGGGATGGTGATGCCACTCAAACGGGATCGCCTCCGGCAGCCTGCGGTTCAGCAGGGTCCAGGAGGTATTGGCCTCGGTGGGGATCTTCTCGAAACTGGCTCGCATGAATGCATCCTGCCGTACAGGGAAGGCGGCGACGCCACAATCGTAGCATTCGATTCAAGCGAGGGGAGGGGGCCTCGCCGCAAGAACGATTTCTTGCGGCAAATAAGATCACGCGCAGATCACACTAACTAAGTTGTTATCCGTTCGAACAGCCATTGCCCATTACATGGTAATTAAGAATATGACGCTGACCTTGTGAGTCTTCATATTCCATCTTGACCGGCACAACTTCGCAAACTTCCGGGATTGTGCTCATGGACAATACTTTGGCCACATCCAGCTTGGTGCTATAGGTGTAGTCTTCGACAATCGGGGCGTTCTGGCCGGCCAGCTCGGTCGGGGCCTCATCGGCCAGGGCGGCGGTGGCGCACAAGCTGCTGAGGGCCATAACTACGAGAGCTTTCATTTGTACAATTACCTTCTTTAGGTCGAATGGGGTCACGGGGCCCTTGTGAGGCCACGTGTGTAACTTAAGAGTTGGGGAGTTCGGATTAACGTTGCCTTCGTGGGGGCTGTTACGGTGTTAATCACAGTGCCGTGTTGGCGGAGTTGATTTTAGGCCTGCGCGTTATATTCATATACCCGTACTTTTGATAAACACTATTGGCGGTTTTTGTAACAATCGTGTGGTAAAGGTTTTTTCATACAGCTGCAAAGCCCCGCAGGCCACGGGCCAGAGCGGCAAACGGGGATAGCAGGGCAATTTGTAGGGGCTTGTTACTACCATCGTCGAATGGTTCTATGGGGCAGCCCCGGCTACAACAGGGGCCATACAACAACAACTATGTCACCGAGGTAAGAAAGATGAGTGCGGCTTCCCTGTACCCCGTTCGCCCCGAAGTAGCAGCCAACACGCTGACCGACGAGGCGACCTACAAGGCCATGTACCAGCAGTCGGTGGTCAACCCCGATGGCTTCTGGCGCGAGCAAGCCAAGCGCCTCGACTGGATCAAGCCTTTCACCACGGTGAAGCAGACCTCGTTCGACGATCACCATGTCGACATCAAGTGGTTCGCCGATGGCACCCTGAACGTTTCCTACAACTGCCTGGACCGTCACCTCGCCGAGCGCGGTGACCAGGCGGCGATCATCTGGGAGGGCGATGACCCTGCCGAGAGCCGCACCATCACCTACCGCGAGCTGCATGAAGAAGTCTGCAAGTTCGCCAACGCCCTGCGTGGCCAGGACGTACACCGCGGCGACGTGGTGACTATCTATATGCCGATGATCCCCGAAGCCGTGGTCGCCATGCTGGCGTGTACCCGCATCGGTGCGATTCACTCGGTGGTGTTTGGCGGTTTTTCCCCGGAAGCCCTGGCCGGTCGCATCATCGACTGTAAGTCGAAGGTAGTGATCACCGCCGACGAAGGCATCCGTGCCGGTAAGAAAATTCCGTTGAAGGCCAACGTCGACGACGCCCTGACCAACCCGGAAACCAGCAGCATCCAGAAAGTCATTGTGTGCAAGCGCACCAATGGCAACATCAAGTGGAACCAGCATCGCGACATCTGGTACGAAGACCTGATGAAAGTGGCGGGCACCGTGTGTGCGCCAAAAGAGATGGGCGCCGAAGAGGCGCTGTTTATCCTCTACACCTCCGGTTCCACCGGCAAGCCCAAGGGCGTGCAGCACACCACCGGCGGCTACCTGTTGTACGCGGCCCTGACCCATGAGCGCGTGTTCGATTACCGCCCGGGTGAAATCTACTGGTGCACCGCCGACGTCGGCTGGGTCACCGGCCACACCTATATCGTCTATGGCCCGCTGGCCAACGGCGCCACCACCTTGCTGTTCGAAGGCGTGCCGAACTACCCGGACATCACGCGGGTGGCGAAGATCGTCGATAAGCACAAGGTCAATATCCTCTACACCGCACCGACCGCGATCCGCGCGATGATGGCCTCGGGCACCGCCGCCTGCGAAGGTGCCGATGGCAGCAGCCTGCGCCTGCTCGGTTCGGTGGGCGAGCCGATCAACCCGGAAGCCTGGGATTGGTACTACAAGAACGTCGGCCAATCGCGTTGCCCGATTGTCGACACCTGGTGGCAGACCGAAACCGGCGGCAACATGATGAGCCCGCTGCCGGGCGCCCATGCGCTCAAGCCGGGTTCGGCGGCACGCCCGTTCTTCGGCGTGGTGCCGGCGCTGGTGGATAACCTCGGCAACCTGATCGAGGGGGCTGCCGAAGGCAACCTGGTGATCCTCGATTCGTGGCCGGGCCAGGCGCGCACGCTGTACGGCGACCATGACCGTTTCGTCGACACCTACTTCAAGACCTTCCGTGGCATGTACTTCACCGGTGACGGTGCGCGTCGTGACGAGGACGGCTACTACTGGATCACCGGTCGCGTGGACGACGTGTTGAACGTGTCCGGCCACCGCATGGGCACCGCCGAGATTGAAAGCGCCATGGTCGCCCACCCGAAAGTCGCCGAAGCGGCGGTGGTCGGTGTGCCGCATGACATCAAGGGCCAGGGCATCTATGTCTACGTGACGCTGAAGAACGGCGAGGAGCCGAACGAAGCGCTGCGCCTGGAACTGAAAAACTGGGTGCGCAAGGAGATCGGGCCGATCGCTTCGCCGGACGTGATCCAGTGGGCGCCAGGCTTGCCGAAGACACGTTCGGGCAAGATCATGCGGCGTATCCTGCGCAAGATTGCCACGGCTGAGTACGACGGGCTGGGCGACATCTCCACCCTGGCGGACCCGGGTGTGGTGGCGCATTTGATCGAGACGCACAAGACCATGAACGTCGCGTAAGGCGGGGTAGGTGGGACAGGGCCCCATTTGGCGTGAGCTGGATGGGGCTTTTTTGTTGGCTATCACTGGCGAAACCAGCTCCCCCATTTGGAATGTATTTCATGCCGGGAGTGCTGATCGTTCCCACGCTCCGCGTGGGAATGCCGCCCTGGACGCTCCGCGTCTGCTCTTGAGGCGTGACGCAGAGCGTCACAGGGTGTATTCCCACGCAGAGCGTGGGAACGATCTATGCGCAGGCCAATAAATATCGACTTCGTGCGTAGGACGTTTCTGAATGTTACCGAGAGCCCTAAATGTGTAACCCATCGCCCAAACCTGAGGCAAAGTGCTACAACATTGCCCCGAAAAAGCGCGTTTTAGACACCCCAAGAAATAAGATTAAACGCCAGACTTGCCGTGCTAGAAGGGTTTGCGAATAATAGGCCCGCAATTTGCAGCATCAACAGGTTTAATATCTTTTGTCTCTGCATAAAATTCAGAGGCTGTCAATGTGCTGGAACGGCTTTCTCGGTGCTTCTGTAAATTGTTGTCGCATTGAGGAAATATCGGCTTCCGGCCTGTCGTTAGAATGCCGATCACTCGCTCGTCGTCGCAGGTCGTCACCTGCGTAGGACGCAGCACCGCAATTCGGTTTCCCTTAAGTCGCATCGTGGGCCATGGCTCATACTGCTGTTTTGCCCTATACCGATGGAGTCCCAAGATGAAGAAACTCGTGCTGTTGGGCGCCCTGGCGCTGTCCGTGCTGTCCATGCAGGCTTTCGCTGAAGGCAAGCCACTGAAGATTGGTATCGAAGCGGCTTACCCTCCGTTTGCCTCCAAAGCTCCCGATGGCAGCATCGTCGGTTTTGACTACGACATCGGCAACGCCCTGTGCAAGCAGATGGACGTCAAGTGCACGTGGGTCGAGCAGGAATTCGATGGCCTGATCCCTGCGCTCAAAGTGCGCAAGATCGACGCGATCCTGTCGTCGATGTCCATCACTGAAGACCGCAAGAAGTCCGTGGACTTCACCAACCGCTACTACCTGAGCCCAGCGCAGCTGGTGATGAAGGAAGGCACCAAGGTCAGCGACAGCCTGGATGAATTGAAAGGCAAGAAAATCGGCGTGCAGCGCGGTTCGATCCACGATCGCTTCGCCAAGGAAGTCCTGGCCCCTAAAGGCGCCACGGTTGTGCCTTACAGCTCGCAGAACGAAATCTACCTGGACGTGGAAGCCGGTCGCCTCGATGGCACCGTGGCTGACGCTACCCTGCTGCAGGACGGTTTCCTGAAGACTCCAGCCGGCAAAGGCTACGCGTTCGTCGGCCCACAGTTCACCGACGCCAAATACTTCGGCGACGGCATCGGCATTGCCGTCCGTAAAGGCGACAAGGAAAACCTGGACCGCATCAACGCTGCCATTGCCGCGATCCGTGCCAACGGCGAATACAAGAAAATCCAGGACAAGTATTTCGACTTCGATATTTACGGCGCTGACCCTAAGTAACTCGTCGCAGCTGTCTGTCCAGAATGGCGCAAGCAACAGAATTCCTGAGGTTTGCGCCATTTTTTCATCCCCCTTTTCGAGGACCTGAATCATGTTGAAAGGCTACGGGGCCGTCATCCTCGATGGCGCATGGTTGACGCTTCAGCTCGCCTTGTCGTCCATGGCCTTGGCCATTGTTCTGGGTCTGATCGGGGTCGCGTTACGCCTGTCGCCGGTGCGCTGGTTGGCCTGGCTGGGTGACTTGTACTCCACGGTGATCCGCGGGATCCCCGACCTGGTGCTGATCCTGCTGATTTTCTACGGCGGCCAGGACCTGCTGAACCGCGTCGCGCCGATGCTCGGCTATGACGACTATATCGACTTGAACCCCTTGGCCGCCGGTATCGGCACCCTGGGTTTCATCTTTGGCGCCTACCTCTCGGAGACATTCCGGGGCGCCTTCATGGCCATTCCCAAGGGCCAGGCCGAGGCCGGCCTTGCGTATGGCATGAGCAGTTTCCAAGTGTTTTTCCGGGTGATGGTGCCGCAGATGATTCGGCTGGCGATCCCCGGGTTCACCAACAACTGGCTGGTACTGACCAAGGCCACCGCGCTGATTTCGGTGGTGGGCCTGCAAGACATGATGTTCAAGGCCAAGCAGGCGGCAGATGCCACCCGCGAGCCTTTTACCTTCTTCCTCGCAGTGGCGGCGATGTACCTGGTGATCACCAGCGTATCGTTGCTGGCCTTGCGTTATCTTGAGAAGCGCTACTCGGTAGGCGTAAGGGCGGCTGATCTATGATCTTCGACTACAACGTCATCTGGGATGCCATGCCGCTGTACCTCGGCGGCTTGGTGACCACCTTGAAACTGCTGGCCTTTTCGCTGTTCTTCGGCCTGCTTGCCGCCTTGCCCCTGGGCTTGATGCGCGTGTCCAAGCAGCCGATCGTCAATGGCGCAGCCTGGCTCTACACCTACGTGATCCGTGGCACGCCGATGCTGGTGCAGCTGTTCCTGATCTACTACGGCCTGGCCCAGTTCGATGCGGTGCGCGAGAGCTTCCTGTGGCCGCTGCTGTCCAGCGCCACGTTCTGTGCGTGCCTGGCCTTTGCGATCAACACCAGTGCCTACACCGCTGAAATCATTGCCGGCAGCCTCAAGGCCACCCCCAATGGCGAGATCGAAGCGGCCAAGGCCATGGGCATGTCGCGCTACAAGCTGTATCGCCGCATCCTGCTGCCGTCGGCCCTGCGCCGCGCGCTGCCGCAGTACAGCAACGAAGTGATCATGATGCTGCAGACCACCAGCCTGGCGTCCATTGTCACCCTGATCGACATCACCGGTGCCGCACGCACGGTGAACGCCCAGTTCTACCTGCCGTTCGAAGCCTATATCACCGCCGGCGCGTTCTACCTGTGCCTGACCTTCATCCTGGTGCGCCTGTTCAAGTTGGCCGAGCGCCGCTGGCTGAGCTACCTGGCTCCACGGAAGCACTGATATGGAACGTATTGATCACCGGCTGCCCTGGGGTCACCTGGGGTGCGAGCGGCAGTTGAGCGTGTTCCGATTCGGCAAAGGCGAGCGAAAGGCCTATATCCAGGCCAGCCTGCACGCCGACGAATTGCCCGGCATGCGCGCCGCCTGGGAGCTGAAGAAACGCCTCACCGAGCTGGAACAGCAAGGCGCGCTCAATGGCGTGATCGAACTGGTGCCGGTGGCCAACCCGATGGGCCTGGGCCAACTGCTGCAAGGCAGTCACCAGGGGCGTTTCGAAATCGGCAGCGGCAAGAACTTCAACCGCGATTTCGTCGAGTTGAGCGCGCCGGTGGCCGAGTTGCTCCAGGGCAAGTTGGGTGATGACCCTCACGCCAACGTGCGCATGATCCGCCAGGCCATGACCGATACGTTGAATGCACTGCCGGCGCCGAGCAGCCAGTTGCAAGGCATGCAGCGCCTGTTGCTGAGCCATGCCTGCACTGCCGACATCGTCCTCGACCTGCATTGCGATGCCGAGGCCGCGTTGCATATGTACGCGCTGCCCCAGCACTGGCCGCAGTGGCGCTCATTGTCGGCGCACTTGAATGTGAAAGTCGGCCTGCTGGCGGAAGACTCCGGCGGCAGCTCGTTCGATGAGGCCTGTTCATTGCCATGGTTGCGCTTGTCCCAGGCGTTCCCCGAGGCCCAGGTGCCGCTGGCATGCCTGGCGACCACCCTGGAACTGGGCGGCCAGGCCGACACCGGCCGCGACGAGGCGATCTTCCATGCCGAAGGTATCCTCGCGTTTCTGGCCGAGCAGGGCCTGATCAAGGGCGAATGGCCGGCGCCGCAGTACGAGCCGTGTGAAGGCCTGCCTTTTGAAGGCACCGAATTGCTCTTCGCGCCCCACGCCGGGGTGATCAGTTACCTGCGTAAGGCCGGTGACTGGGTCGAGAAGGGCGAACCGATTTTTGAAGTGATTGACCCCCTGGAAGACCGCGTCAGCACGCTTTGCGCGGGCACCTCGGGGGTGCTGTTTGCCGTTGAACGGCTACGTTATGCCCAAGCGGGTTTCTGGCTGGCCAAGGTGGCGGGGCGCGAAGCGCTGCGTCACGGGCGCTTGCTCAACGACTGACCACCTGTTTTTGTGAGAACCGACCGCATGTACAAACTTGAAGTCCAAGACCTGCATAAACGCTATGGCAGTCATGAAGTGCTCAAAGGTGTGTCCCTGGCCGCCGCGGCCGGTGATGTGATCAGCATCATCGGCTCCAGTGGTTCGGGCAAAAGCACCTTCTTGCGCTGCATCAACCTGCTTGAGCAACCCCACGCCGGCAAGATTCTGCTCAACAACGAAGAGCTGAAACTGGTGGCCAACAAGGACGGCGCCATGAAGGCCGCCGACCCTAAACAACTGCAGCGCATGCGCTCGCGCCTGTCGATGGTGTTCCAGCATTTCAACCTGTGGTCGCACATGACCGCGATTGAAAACGTGATGGAAGCGCCGGTGCATGTGCTGGGCGTGTCGAAGAAAGAAGCGCGTGAAAAGGCCGAGCACTACCTGGCCAAGGTCGGCGTGGGCCATCGCAAGGATGCGTTCCCCGGCCATATGTCCGGTGGCGAGCAGCAGCGCGTGGCGATTGCCCGTGCCCTGGCGATGGAGCCTGAGGTGATGCTGTTCGACGAGCCGACCTCGGCGCTGGACCCGGAGCTGGTCGGCGAAGTGCTCAAGGTCATGCAGGACCTGGCCCAGGAAGGCCGCACCATGGTGGTGGTGACTCACGAAATGGGCTTTGCCCGTGAAGTGTCGAACCAACTGGTGTTCTTGCACAAAGGCATTGTCGAAGAACGCGGCAACCCGCGCGAAGTGCTGGTGAACCCGCAGTCCGAGCGTTTGCAGCAGTTCCTCTCCGGTAGCTTGAAATAGTCAAGACTGCTTTTGTGCACCGGTTTAGTGCATGCTTCGCAGTCTTGAGATTTGGCCTCAATCCCCTGTGGGAGCTGGCTTGCCTGCGATAGCGGTGTATCAGAAATAGATGTGCTCACTGACCCACCGCCATCGCAGGCAAGCCAGCTC
>NZ_JASCPP010000153.1:0-11307 GCF_029959745.1 Pseudomonas sp. PS01298
CGAATGCGCTGAAACCCTCGCCGAATGTGTTAGCTGACACAGCGTATTCGCGAGCAAGCCCGCTCCCACCGGTTGACCCCGTTGATTCAGTTGCACTGGAGTGACTGTGATGAAACTGCTCAAGATCCTGCCCGCCCTGGCTTTTGCCGCGTTCGTGGGCCAAAGCTCGGCCTTTTCCTTCGGCGCCACCGAAGACGCCGTCGCCATCGCGCCACCGGCGCTGGACCTGCCCGCCGAACCCGGCAACCTGCAAACCGCCGTGTTCGCCGGTGGTTGCTTCTGGGGCGTACAAGGTGTGTTCCAGCATGTGCAAGGGGTGAAAAACGCCGTCTCCGGTTATGACGGCGGCGCGGCGAACACGGCCCAATACGAGTCGGTCAGCGGCGGCGACACCGGCCACGCCGAATCGGTATCAGTGACGTACGACCCTGGCAAAGTCAGCTACGGCAAGCTGCTGCAGATCTACTTCTCGGTGGCCCACAACCCCACCGAACTCAATCGGCAGGGCCCGGATTCCGGCACCCAGTACCGCTCGGCGATCTTTGCGCAGAATGCCGAGCAGCAAAAAGTTGCCCAGGCCTACATCGCCCAGTTGGACGCTGCCAAGTCGTTCGATAAACCCATCGTGACTAAAATCGAGATGGGCAAGGCGTTTTACCCCGCAGAGTCCTACCACCAGGACTTCCTCACCGAGAACCCGTCCTATCCCTACATCGTGATCAATGACCTGCCGAAAGTCGCACAGCTCAAAAAGCTGTTTCCCGAGCAGTACCGCGCCGAGCCGGTGCTGGTCAAAAACCAGTAACCCCTGTGGGAGTGGGCTTGCCCGCGAATGCGCTGGACCCGTCAGTACCACTGTGACGGGCATACCGCTTTCGCGGGCAAGCCCGCTCCCATCTGTTGATCTGCTGCGTGGCTACACCACTTCCAGATACGAGCTATGGATCGCCCGCGCCAATTCACGCACGGTGTCGATAAACTCGGTCAACCGGCTGTGCAGCCCATCTTCGAGAATCTCATCGATCCCGGTGTACCGCAGCCGCGCTTCGAACTCCGCCGCCAGGCGCTGCGCCGTGCGCCCGTAACTGCCAGGCAGGTCGGCGAGGATATGGCTCAATTCCTCGATACACGCATGCAGCGAGCGCGGCACGTCACTGCGCAACAGCAGCAACTCCGACACCGAGCGCGCGTTCAAGGCATTCGGGTACAGCTCGGTATACGCCTCGAACGATGACAGCGCGCGGAGCAGGGCGCTCCACTGGTAGTAACCACGGGCCGAGAGGTCGCTGACTTCCTCTGATTCCTCGCCGAACATTTCATAACGCGCATCCAGCAGGCGCAGGGTGTTGTCCGCGCGCTCGACGAAGGTGCCCAGGCGAATGAACCGGTAGGCGTCATTGCGCATGATGGTCCCGGACGTGGCGCCCCGGAACAGGTGCGAACGCTGCTTGACCCAATCACAGAAGTGGCTGATGCCATGTCGCGCCAGGCCGCCGGCGGCGATGCTGCGCATTTCCAGCCAGGTGGCGTTGAGGTTTTCCCACATGTCGGCGGTGATGCGCCCGCGTACCGCATGGGCATTGCCCCTGGCCGCGCGCAGGCAGTTGTAGATGCTGGCGGGGTTTTCTTCGTCGAGCGCGAAGAAGTGCAACATGCGCTCGGCGTCCAGTTGCGTGTGGCGCTCCAGGTAACTGTCGAGGGTGCCGCTGCTGAGCAACGACATCGCCAGTTCATCCAGGCCATCGCTGCGCCCGGCCTGGGGCATCAACGACAACGAGTAACTGACTTCGAGCATGCGCGCGAGGTTCTCGGCGCGCTCCAGGTAACGCGACATCCAGTACAGATCTGCGGCGGTTCTACTCAACATACTCAGCCCTCCACCACCCAGGTGTCCTTGGTTCCACCGCCTTGCGACGAGTTGACGATCAACGAGCCTTCACGCAGGGCCACCCGCGTGAGGCCGCCGGGCACCAAGCGGGTTTCCTTGCCGGACAGCACGAAGGGCCGCAGGTCGATGTGCCGCGGCGCGATGCCGTTTTCGACAAAGGTCGGGCAGGTGGACAGGCTCAGGGTCGGTTGGGCGATATAAGCATGTGGACGCGCCTTGATGCGCTGGCGGAAATCCTCGATTTCAGCCGCGCTGGACGCCGGGCCGACCAGCATGCCGTAGCCGCCGGAGCCTTGGGTTTCCTTGACCACCAGTTCCGGCAGGTGGGCGAGTACGTGGGACAACTCGTCGGGCTTGCGGCACTGGAAGGTTGGCACGTTTTGCAGCACCGGCTCTTCATCCAGGTAGAAACGGATCATTTCCGGCACGTAAGGGTAGATCGACTTGTCGTCCGCCACGCCGGTGCCGATGGCGTTGGCCAGCACCACGTTGCCGGCGCAATAGGCGGCTACGAGGCCGGGCACGCCGAGCATCGATTCGGGGTTGAACGCCTGCGGGTCGAGGAACGCGTCGTCGATACGGCGGTAGATCACGTCCACGGCCTTGGGGCCGTCGGTGGTGCGCATGAACACCTTGAGGTCATGCACGAACAGGTCGGCGCCTTCCACCAGTTCCACGCCCATTTCCCGGGCCAGGAACGCGTGTTCGAAAAACGCGCTGTTGAAGCGGCCCGGCGTCAGCACCACCACATTGGGGTTGTCCAGGCGGCTGGAGCTTTTCAGGGTCTTGAGCAACAGGTTGGGGTAGTGGTCCACCGGCGCGATGCGCTGCTTGGCGAACACCTCGGGAAACAGCCGCATCATCATCTTGCGGTCTTCGAGCATGTAGCTCACGCCACTGGGCGTGCGCAAGTTGTCTTCGAGCACGTAGTACGTGCCGTCGCCGTCGCGCACCAGATCGACGCCGGAGATGTGCGAATAGATATCACGGTGCAGGTCGAGGCCGACCATGGCCTTCTGATACCCCTCGTTGCCCAGCACCTGGTCTGCCGGAATGATCCCGGCCTTGATGATGCGCTGGTCGTGGTAAATGTCGGCGAGGAACATGTTCAGCGCATTGACGCGTTGGATACAGCCGCGCTCGATCACGCTCCACTCACTGGCGGGAATGCTGCGCGGGATGATGTCGAAGGGGATCAGGCGCTCGGTGTCTTGTTCGTCGCCGTAGAGGGTGAAGGTGATCCCCGCGCGGTGGAACAGCAAATCGGCTTCGCGACGGCGCTGGGCCAGCAGTTCCGGTGGCGTGTTGGCCAGCCAGCGGGAGAAATCCTGATAATGCGCACGGCACACGCCGTTTGCGTCATTCATTTCATCAAAGAAAGATCGAGCCATTCCAGTACCTTGTCAGTGCCGAGGGACGCATGGGGTGGCACTGCCGCTTTAAAAAACGCATTTTTTTATGAGCCCGTGGCTGACGGTGCCACTGGGCCTGGTCCTTACTTTCTTATGGGGTCGGCTCTGGGTCGGGGGGTAACGAATGCTCCTGTATCCGGGCAGATGAATGGATAAAGCAATGCCTGTGCCGGATTGGGTGTACGCGGGGTATTTACCCGTTGGCGGGTAGCCGCTGACGATTGCAAGCCCGCTCACGGCAGGAAGCTCGCGTGTCCTGGCTCGGATGGAAGGCCACAAAGGGGCAGGGCGCGCACCACGCTGGTGCGTGAACAAACTTGAACTTCGACCCCTGCCGATTCTTCTAACAGGTCTCACACCAGCACGGAGCACGGACGTGCCCAGAATCATCTCACCCGACACCCCGGAATCGAACCTGACCGATCACAGCGAACACAACGCCAAGATCTTCGGTTCGCCCAAGGACCGCCTGGACTTCTACCGGCGCGAAATCCAGTACGAAACCACCATTCTCGCCAACCGCACCGACGCCTACCTCACTGCGCAGTCGTTCCTGGTGATTGCATTCGTCTCCGGCATGGGCAACCTCAATCCGGAATGGGGCAAGTTGTTCACCGTGGTCGTGCCGGTATTCCTGGCCGCGCTGGGGATCCTCAGTTCCCTCAACGCCTGGCCAGGCATCCGCGCCGCTTACGAAATCATCGACCATTGGCACTACAAGCAGAGCGAATTGCTGCGCAGCGAACCGGTGATGGGCATGGCCTATGACGAGTCGCCGCTGTTTTCCGAGATGGAGTCCTCCCACAAGGGCTATCGCAAGTCGCTGCTGTTCTCGATGCGCGCCCCGTGGTTGTTCATGGTGTTCTGGGTGTTGCTGGGGGCGTACGCGTTTTACATTCAGGTTGACAATCCTGGCTCTTAAGCAAGTTGAACTTCGGCTACCCGCGCGGGACCTTATCTTTACGCAGTCTGCGTTTTTTTCAACGAGGTGACCCATGAGCACAGACAACGATCCGCAAACCAGCAATCGCAACGACCCGGCGATCGACGGCGGCGAGCCGGCGCCAGGTACGGCGGCCGATGCGCCCAAAGATCCGAAGCCTGCCAGTGATCCCAAGGCCAAGGAAAACGACTACAGTCCAGACTTCAAGCCTGAGCCCGAGGTCAAGCCTGAAACCGATGCCGATATCGACACCCAAGGTGGTTAGAGGAGACGGTCATGTCTAAAGAACTGGAAGAAGAACTCAACGACCCCGGCAATGAAGACCCGGGTTCGTTGATGGATGATGCAGAAGTGCCGCTCAATGACCTGGATGAAGCCGCCGATGTCGGCAACACCGAAAATCAGGACTGAGCCTTGCCCTTGGCACGTCGTTCATACCACGCCAGCATCGGCTGGGTACTGAGGCCATGAACGACGATGCTCAAGGCGATCACTGACAGCGTCAGGTTCACCGCCACGGCGCTGCTGGTCCCGATCAAGCCGTGGTTGAGCGCGTAGAACAGGTAGTAAATGCTGCCGATCCCACGGATCCCAAACCAGCCCATCAAGCCGCGTTGCTGGCGATCGATCAGGCTGCCCCACGGAATGGCGAAGACGCTCAGCGGGCGAATCACACAGAACAGCAACGCCGCCAACGGCAGTGCGCGCCAATCCCAATGGCTGATCAGCACAATCCCCAGCACCGTCACCAGGAACACCTCCATCGAACGCTCCACCAGGCTGCCGAACGAGAGCATGTCGCCCATCATCACGCCGGCGGCAATCTGGCTATCTTCCAGCCCGCTGGTGTCGCCTTGCAGTGCGCGCTCCGGCTCCACTTCCAGATGCCCCACTACCGGCAATGCCAGGTGTTCCGACGGCGTCTGTGAATGGCCGGTTGAGCGGAATTCGGCCTGGCGCAGCCCCAATCCGGCGGCGAACACCGACAGGAAGCCGTAACCGCCAACGGCCTCGGCCGCCACATAGGCCAGGGCGATGAGGGCGAGGGTCAGGTAGTCATTCGGCGACAGCGTGCTGTCGCTGTTGGTGATGCGCAGCCACAGCGTTACGCGGCCAATGCCGCGCCCCATCCAATAGCCGATCAACAGCCCGGCCGGCACCGCCCACAGCAGGTTTTTCAGCACCCAGCCGCCCAGCCAGTCACCGTCGAAGCCGCCGTGCTGCATGAACACCAGGGCGAAAATCACGAACGGGAACGCCGTGCCGTCGTTGAGCCCGGCCTCGCCGGACAGGCCGAAACGCAGCGCGTCGTAGTCCTGGGCATTATTGACCTGCACCAGGCCCGCCAGCACCGGGTCGGTCGGCGCGAGGATCGCCCCCACCAGCAGCGATACCCCCCACGACAGTTCAAACAGGTAGTGCAACCCCAGGCAGATGCCGAGGATGCTCAACAGCATCACCGGACCGGCCATGCCGAACGCAATCCGCCAGGTGCGATGGCGCAGCGGCAGGCGCAGCTTGAGGCCGCTGACAAACAGCGAAAACAGCACCGCGACCTCGGTGAGGTGCTCCATCCAGCGTGCAGAGTGCTGGATATCCAGGTGCAACAGGTCCACCCCCAGCGGGCCGATGCCGACGCCCAGCAGCAGGCACACGGCCGAGGCGGTCACGGGCATCCAGCGCAGGTAAGAGGAGGTGAGGGCAAGGGTGAGCAATACGGCGCCGAGGACGGCCATCCATAGAATAAAAGTCATCGAGCAGTTACCGGGCCGTGGTCTATCCAGGTTTGAGAGTGGCGGCCCGGCGCAGGTTCAATGTGATTCCATCAACTGCGAACCGATGGTTTTCAGGCGGATCATGTCCATCAGTTGGCGCAGTCCCGGCTGCGATTGCCGGCGGCTCGGATAGTACATGCACAGCGGCTCGCCCACGCAGGCCCAGTCGGGCATGACGTCCACCAGGCGGCCGTCCGCCAGTTCCTGTTGCACGCGGTTGGCCAGGCAGTAGGCAATGCCGACGCCTTGCAGGGCGGCATGCACGATGGTTTCGGTATCCGCCGCGCTGAAGTGGCCTGGCACGTCGATGCGCTGCTGGCGTGGGCCATTGCCCAACTCCCATTTGTAGGGCGTCTTGTCGCCCAGGTACATGCGGATGCACGCATGCTGCAGCAGGTCCTTGGGTTGCTGTGGCGTGCCACGTCGGGCGAGGTAGGCGGGGGAGGCGACGGTGATCCAGCGCAACGCGCCCGTCAGCGGCACGGCGACCATGTCCTGAGGCACGGTGGCGCCGTAGCGGATGCCGGCGTCGTAGCCCTCGGCGACGATGTCGATCATCTGGTCCTGCACGATCAGGTCCAGGCGCAGCTGCGGGTAGGCGGCGCAGAAGTCCCCGAGAATCGGCGCCAGCAGCAATACCGCGGCATCGCGTGGCACGTTGAGGCGCAGCCGGCCGATGGGGGCTTCGCGGTACAGCTCCAGGGTGTCGAGGCCGTCCTGGATCGTGGCGAACCCTACGCTGAGTTTTTCCGCCAGCAGGGTGCCGGCGTCGGTGGGTTCCACGGCGCGGCTGGTGCGGTACAGCAGCTTCACGCCCAGGCGGGTTTCCAGGTTGCGCATGGTGTGGCTCAGCGCGGAGGTGGTCACGCCGAGTTCATGCGCGGCATGGCGAAAGCTGCGGCGGCGGATGATTGCCATGAACACGTTTAGATCGGCCAGTTCGGAACGGTTGAAGGCAGCCATTTCAAGTCTCTTTAGTGGGGCTTTGGTTGAATGCGGCATTGAGCCCTATTCAACCTGGGATGACCTAGAGTAATTGCTTTTCTAAGCATGTTGACGGTCAGGGGTTTTATTTCATGTACGTTGAGACCATCCGCATCGCCGGTATCGATACACCGGTCTCGCGAATAGCCCTCGGCACCTGGTCGATGGGCGGTCACCTGTGGGGCGGCGCCGACAACGAACAGGCGACCCGCACCCTTCGGCATGCGTTGGCACTCGGAATCAACCTGATCGACACCGCGCCGGTGTATGGCTTTGGTTTATCCGAACAGATGATCGGCAGGGCCCTGCGCGGCGTGCGCCACAGCGCCGTGATCGCGACCCAGGCCGGGCTGCATTGGGACGACGGCCCGCCAAGGCGCAACGCCACGGCCCGGCGCATCCGCAAAGCGCTCGAAGACTCGCTGGTGCGCCTGGACACCGACTACATCGATCTGTACCAGATCCACTGGCCCGACTCGCCGGTGGCCCAGGAAGAAACCGCCGATGAGCTGGAACGTTTGCGCCGCGAGGGCAAGATCCTCGCCGTCGGGGTGAGCAACTATGCCTCCACGCACAGGGATACTTTCAGCCAGCACACTGCGGCAGCCACCGTGCAACCGCCGTACAACCGGTTCGAACGCAGCATCGACAGCGCTATCCTGCCGTATGCCAGGCAGCATGGCCTGGTGGTGCTGGCCTACGGGCCGCTGTGCCGCGGCTTGCTCAGCGGCAACCTGCATGCGCAGCCCCCTTTCGCCGGGGACGCTGTGCGCACGCTCGACCCGACATTCAAGGCGCCGCGTTTCGAGCAGTACCTGGAAACGGTGGCCGCACTGGGTATCTATGCGCGCGAGCGCCACGGCAAATCGGTGCTGGCCCTGGCCTTGCGTTGGGTGCTCGACCAAGGCCCGACCATCGCGTTGTGGGGAGCCCGGCGCCCCGAGCAATTGCGCGGTTTTGAAGAAGCGTTTGGCTGGCAACTGACCCCTGAAGACCTGAGGAATATCGACCGTATCCTCGCCAGCACGATAAAAGACCCGCTCGGCGCGCCGTTGTAGCCCTGCGGGCACGTAACCCTGCGCCAGCGATGTCGGCGGCCAGACTCCGAGCCTTGCTCGGTGCAGGATTGGCATTCGCGACCTGTTCGCACGATAAACGACATCGCCCTGAATCTATCCATTGAACGACTGTTCAGTTTCAACTATGTTGACCGCATCCACCCGTTTGCACACAGACGGGTTCGCGCTGTTTCTTCTTGAACGAGAGGCTCTGGCATGCGGTTTTCCCCTTTTGTTGAGCGAATTGCGGGCCAGGGTGTAGCGGCCTGGGACATTCACCACGCCGCCTTCCAAGCCGCCAGCCAGGGCGAAGACATCATCATCCTCAGCGTGGGCGATCCGGATTTCGCCACGCCAGCCTTCATCACCGACGCCGCCGTCGACGCCCTGCGCGAGGGCGACACTCACTACACCGAAATCCCTGGCCGCCCGGCACTGCGCGAGGCGATTGCCGCGCGCTACAGCCAGACCCTGGCGCGGCCCTTGAACGCGGAAAACGTGATTACCGTGGCCGGTGCGCAGAATGCCTTGTTCGTCGCTTCGCTGTGCCTGTTGCAGGCCGGCGATGAAGTGCTGGTGCTCGACCCGATGTACGTCACCTACGAAGCCACCCTCAAGGCCAGCGGCGCGACGCTGGTGCGCGTGCCGTGCTCGCCGGCCTCCGGCTTTCGCCTCGACGCACAGCTGCTTGCCGCCGCAATCACGCCGCGCACCCGCGCGATCTTCTTCTCCAACCCGAACAACCCCACCGGCGTGGTCCTCAATGCCGAGGAACTGCAGGCCATCGCCGCGCTGGCCATCGCCCATGATCTGTGGGTGGTGGTGGATGAAGTCTACGAAAGCCTCGTGTTCGATGGCGAATACCACAGCCTGGCCGCGCTGCCGGGCATGGCCGAGCGCTGCGTGGTGATCGGCAGTCTGTCCAAGTCCCACGCCATGACCGGCTGGCGCATTGGCTGGCTGGTGGCCGCGCCGGCGTTGATCGTGCACGCCGAAACCCTGGTGCTGAGCATGCTCTACGGGCTGCCGGGGTTTGTGATGGAAGCCGCTACGGCGGCGGTGCTCGCCCACGATGAGGTCACTGCGGGCATGCGCGAGATTTACCGGCGCCGTCGCGACCTGGTGGTGAGTGGCCTGAGTGCTTGCCCCGGGATCCAGGTGCGGGCGCCACAGGCGGGCATGTTTGTGCTGGTGGATGTGCGCGGCACCGGCCTGGGCTCGCTGGACTTTGCCTGGCGGCTGTTGCGTGAAGCGGGCGTGTCGGTGCTGGACGCGGCGGCATTCGGCGAGCCGGCCCAGGGGTTCGTGCGGCTGTCCTTTACCTTGAGTGAAGAGCGCCTGGCCGACGCCTGCCGGCGCATCGCAGCGTTTGTCACGCGGCTCGCGGGTGAGCCGCGTACCGCGCCGGCGCCCATTGTCGAAGTGGCGCCGCCGGTACAGGCGAAGAAGATGATCGAAGTGATCGACCTGCATAAGCGCTTCGGCAATATCGAAGTGCTCAAGGGCATCTCCCTCACGGCCCACGAAGGCGACGTGATCTCGCTGATCGGCGCGAGCGGTTCGGGCAAAAGCACCTTGCTGCGCTGCATCAATATGCTCGAGGTGCCGGACCAGGGCAGCATTCACGTGGATGGCGAAAGCATCAAGTTGAACTATGGCCGCCCCGGCGCGCCGCTGGTGGCGGACGCCAGGCAACTGGTGCGCATCCGCTCGACCCTGGGCATGGTGTTCCAGAACTTCAACCTGTGGCCCCACCGCACGGTGCTCGAAAACCTTATCGAGGCGCCCACCCAGGTGCTGCGCGAAAGCCGCGCCGAAGCCATCGAGCGCGCCGAAGCCTTGCTCGACCGCGTCGGTCTGGCCGCCAAGCGCAACGAGTACCCGGCGTTCCTTTCCGGGGGCCAGCAACAGCGGGTGGCAATCGCCCGCGCGCTGGCCATGCGTCCCAAAGTCATGCTGTTCGACGAACCCACCTCGGCCCTCGATCCGGAACTGGTGGGTGAAGTGCTGCGGGTGATCCGCTCCCTGGCCGAAGAAGGCCGCACCATGATCCTGGTCACCCACGAGATGGCCTTCGCCCGAGATGTGTCTTCCAAAGTGGCTTTTCTGCACCAAGGCATGATCGAGGAAACCGGCTCGCCGGACTCGGTGTTCATCGATCCACGCAGTGAACGTTGCCGACAGTTCGTCAACGCGCATCAAACTCGCTAACTCCATAAAAAGACGGGGCAAATCATGACATTCAAACCCATGGCAAGCTGGTTGGGCGGAGCAGTATTGATGTTGGCCGCAGGTTTTACGCTGGCGGCCGAGAAACCTATCGTGTTTGCCGTTGCGGCCGAACCTTATCCGCCGTTCACGGTGAAAGGCGGCAACGGCCAGTGGTCCGGCTTTGAAGTGGACCTGATCCACAAGCTGTGCGAGGGCATGAAAGCCGAATGTCAGATCAAGGAAGTGGCGTGGGATGGGATCATCCCGTCACTGCTGGCGAAGAAGATCGACGTGATTTTCTCGTCGATGTCGGTCACTGACGAGCGCGAAAAACAGATCGCCTTCAGCCGCGCCTACTACGACTCGTTGCTGGGCGTGGCGGGGCCCAAGGGCAGTGAAGTGGAGATTTCCCCAGCGGGCCTCAAGGGCAAGTTGATCGGCGTGCAGATCTCCACGGTCAGCGCCAATTACCTGAAGAAGTACTACGAAAATATCGCTGACCTCAAGTACTACGACACCCAGGAATCGGCCAACGCCGACCTGATCGCCGGGCGCATCGACTACATGATGGCCGACGACACTGCCATCGCCATGATGGTCAAGACCCCGGAAGCCAGCGGCCTGGCGCATATCGCCAGTGTGCCGTACGACCCGATCATCGGCCGGGGCGTCGGCGCGGGGCTGCGCAAGGAAGACACCGAACTCAAGGCGCGCCTGGACAAGGCCATCGGCGAACTGCTGGTGAGCAAGGACTATGACGACCTGTCCCAGCATTACTTCGGCCTGTCGGTCAGCCCGTGCAAACGCACCGACACGCCGGCATATGTCAGCAAGGTGTGTGAGAGCCCGTATGCGCAATAGGTTTGGAGAAGTGGGAGGCTAGGAGGCAGTTGTGGTTTTGGTGTTGAGGTGGCTGTTGTGGTGAGGGGGCTGTTGTGGTTTTTGTGGTGAGGGGGCTTTTGTGGTGAGGGGGCTTGCCCCCCGTTGGAGTGCGCAGCGCTCCCGCTTTTCTTGGGGCCGCTACGCAGCCCAACGG